>SKSR01000094.1 GCA_007122885.1 Gemmatimonadota bacterium | reverse complement strand
GTCCGTCGGGTTCGGGGACGGGCCACGGACCAGTTCTTCTGGGGCGAGCTCGCCGGAGGACGGGTGTGGACGCGGTCCCCCTTCCAAGGCCGGTTGGGCGGAGGGGTCGTCCAGCTCTCCGCTACCGATCACGGCTGGTGGGGCGCCAAGACGGGGATGAAGCCCATGGTGGAGGCCCAAGGGTCCGTGTCGTGGCGGGCCATGGGGCTTCACTGCCGGGCCTCGGTGGTCCACGTGGGCGAGCCCTTCGGCCGCTGGAGCGTCCTGGAGCATGCGGCGCGGGACGTGGGGGACTCCTCGGTGCGGCGAAACATCCGCCCCGTGGCGTGCGGGGTCAGCATGGGCTTTGGAGGAGGGTAGGTCTCCGGTATCTTGGATGCCCCCTTCGTTCACCATGCACGGGGCAATCCAACCTCCCCCCAATGAGCCGAACGCCCGATCCGTCGCACCGACGTGCCGCCGTGAGCCCTGCTCCGAAGCCACCTCCTATGTTCGTGGGGGAGTCGTCGGCCATGGAGCGGGTCCGGGAGCGGATCGAGCGCTTCGCCGCCTCCCCGGTCCCCATCCTCATCCTGGGAGAGACGGGGACGGGGAAGGACCTCTGCGCCCACCTCATCTACGAAAAGACGGGCCGGGGGCCCTTCGTGGCGGTGAACTGCGCGGCCATCCCCGAGACCCTCATCGACTCCGAGCTCTTCGGCCACGAGAAGGGGGCGTTCACCGGCGCGGTCCGGGACCGGGCCGGTCTCGTTGCCCTGGCGGACGGCGGGACCCTCTTCCTGGACGAGCTGGGCGAGCTCTCCCTTCCCACCCAGGCCAAGCTCCTCCGAGCCATCGAGACGGGGGAGTACCGGCCCGTAGGCTCGGAGCGGGTCCTCCGCTCCCGGTTCCGGGTCATCGCCGCCGCCCGGCCGGACCTGGACCGGCTCGTGGAGAGCCAGCGCTTCCGGGCCGACCTCCTCCACCGTCTGGGCTCGGTCCGGATCGTCATGCCCCCCCTCCGGGAGCGGATGGAGGACATCCCCGCCCTGGCCGGGACCTTCCTCCGGGGCTACCGGGAGCGGAACGAGGGGACGGGCCCCACCGAGCTCTCCGACGAGGCCCTCCGGCTCCTCCAGGGGGCCACCTGGCCCGGCAACGTCCGCCAGCTCCGGAACGTGATGGAGGCGGCCGCCGCCTCCGCCGGGAGCGACGCGCCGGTGGAGGCCTCGGACGTGGCCGAGTTCCTCCCCCTCTGGACCGTGAACCCTCCCGCCATGGCGAGCGACTTCCCCACCCTGGCCGAGCGCCTCCGCTGGACGGAGGAGCGGGCCCTTCTGGAGGCCCTGGACCGGGCCCGGGGGAGCCGGAAGGAGGCGGCCCGCCTCCTGGGGATCAGCGAGGCCGGCTTCTACCGGAAGCTGAGCGCGCTCAGGAGCGAAGGCCGCTTCCCCTCCCTGGTGCCCGAGGGCGCGTCCCGGGGACCGAACGACTCCGTGGAGTCCCCCGAAGACGCTTCCGACGGATAGGGCTCGCCCCCAGCCCCACGCCGTCGTAGCCCCCCCGGACCTCCCACTCCTGAGAGCCCCGCTCCCGTTCCCGAGAGGCCGGGCCGCCCGGAAGGCCCCGGAAACGGCGCCGTTCCGCGCCCCGGCCCTGGCACGGAGGATGCTCTTATCCAGGGCGCAACCGCCCCCGGCGGTCGAGCGGATTCCCGGGGGGCCCGTCAGGAGAAGTCGTCGCTGGACCCCGCTCCTCGGACCTGGAATCCGGTACGTGCAGGTGCTCCATCATCATGGAGGACAACGCGATGAATAAATTCGTAACCACGTTCGCCGGGATCGCTCTTCTCGCAGCGGCGGTTCCCGTCCACGGGCAGATGCGGACCCTGGAGATCGGCATGGACGGCGGGATTTCTTACTCGGACCCCGCCACGGAAGGGACGGACAACCGGGTGTGGGACGTCTCGGTGCCCTTCCAGAGCGCCCGGGTGGGCCTCTTCGTCACCCCGCAGATCTCCCTGGAGCCGGCCGTCACGCTGAACCGGGTGAGCCTGCCCAACGACGAACGGGCCACGCAGGTGACCACGGTGGGCAACGTCCTCTACCACCTGAACACCCCCGAGTGGCGGCCGCAGCTCTTCGCCCAGGCCGGCGGGGGACTGGAGTACGTCTCGTGGAAGGACGTGGACTTCGATGAGAACGACACGCAGTGGGTGGCCGGCGCCGGAGTGGGGATGAAGCTCCCCGTGGCCGACCGGCTCGCGCTCAGGACCTCGGCCGTCTACTGGCGGGCGTTCGAGAGCGACCACTTCCCCCGGATGAACCAGGTCCGCGGTCAGGTCGGGGTGTCGTTCTTCACCCGGTAACGATCAAACTTACACACGCGGAGGGCGAGCGGGGCCCCGGAAACGGGGTCCCGCTCGGCGCTTCCCACCCGGAACACAACCCGGAGGCATCATGACGCGCACAAGCTCTTCCCGACTCGGATCCCTCTTCCTGCCGGCCCTCGTGGCCGCGGCCCTGGCCGCTCCCGGACCGGCCCAAGCCCAGCTCGGGGTGGGCGGCGGCCTCAACTTCAACAGCCTGGACGACATCGAAGCGGACGGGGCCCGGGCCAACTACGAGCGCTCCACCGGCTACAACGCGGGCGTCTTCTACGACTTCGGCCTCGGGCCCCTGAACCTCCGGCCCGGGGTCTTCTACCACCGGCTCGGCCGCCTCGAGTTCCCGGAAGGGGCGGAGCTGGACCTGAGCGCCGTGGAGGTGCCCCTGGACGTGCGCTTCCAGCCCCTCCCCATCCCGGTCATCAACCCGTACCTGCTGGGGGCTCCCGTGCTCACCTTCGGCCGAGGGGACGGGCCGTTTTCGGAGGCCGTGGAGGACGTGAACCTGACGGCGGACGTGGGCGTGGGGCTGCAGGTCTCCCTTCCCGGAGCCGGCCTGAGCCTCATGCCCGAGCTCCGCTACAGCATGGGGGTCACGGACTACCTGTCCGACAGCTTCCAGGTGGGAGGGACCACGGTGCGGCCGTCCAGCGACGCCCGCAGGCACAGCAAGCTCATGCTCCGGCTGAACGTGCTGTTCTGAGGCCGGCGATCACCCGCTCCTGCTCCTCGTCGGTGAGGCCCGAGCCCGAGGGGAGGCAGAGGCCGTAGCTTCCGGGCCCCGGGGGGCGAGCTCCCGGACGTCGGGGTGGGAACGGCCCTGTCCCCAATCGGCACGACGCGTGGGGCATCCTCAACCCCGTTACTCGAAGAGCTCCCCGAGCGAAATCCGAAGGTCCGGAAGAACCTCCCCGCCCTCCAGGAGCTCACCCTCCCGAAGGATCCGGATGTCCCCTGGGGACCGGTAGACCGTGACGCTCCGCTGGGAGGGGTCCACGACCCACACCAGCGCCGCTCCGGCGTCCAGGTAGTCCAGGGCCTTCTCCTGCATTTCCGAGGCCCGGTGCGAAGGAGAGACGACTTCGACGGCCAGATCGGGGGCCATCTCCCAGGGCCGGTCCGTCAAGCCCGGCGTTCTCGAGGACCTTGACGAGATCACGCCCGGAAACGACCGGAAGGCGCCGCATCAGCTCTCGACGATCTCCTCGGTAATCGGCGGGGGAACCGGGTCTCCGTGCTCTTCGAGGCTCTCCAGATAAGCGGCGATCGCCTCCCGGGCATTCCTGAGCGCTTCCTCCCGGCTCGACCCTTGGGTGACGCACCCGGGGAGGGAAGGAACTTCCGCGATGTACATTCCGTCTTCGTCCTGCTCGATCAACACGCGGTATTTCATCTTCGCCCTCGCGACATAGGGTCCAGCCGATCGTGCCACCGCCCACCGTCGGTCGTTCCGTACCCCAGGCTCGGCCCGAAGGATCGTGCGGAGCGAGGGGCGCGCCCATGGTGGGAGAGGACGTCGTCGGAGTCGCTCGCTCTCGACCGGAGGAGCTAACCCACTCCCGCCCCCGCCTCCGCCACGGCCCGGACACCGGCGATCACCCGATCCTGCTCCTCGTCGGTGAGGCCCGAGCCCGAGGGGAGGCAGAGGCCGCGGCCGAAGAGGGCCTCGGCCACGGCGCCTCCGTAGCGCTCGGCGTTCCGGTAGAGGGGCTGGAGGTGCATGGGCTTCCAGAGGGGGGCCGGGACTCGACGTTCTCCTTCTCGAGCCGCCGGCGGAGGACCTCCCGGTGGGCGCCGAAGGCCTTGGGATCCACCAGGAGGCAGGTGAGCCAACGGGTGTGCGTCCCCCAGGAGGCCTCGGGCTGGAAGGAGAGGCCCGGGAGGTCGCCGAGGGCCTCCCGGTAGCGCTGGAAAATCCGCCGGCGGGCCCGGACTCGCTCGTCCAGGACCCGGAGCTGGGCCCGGCCCACGGCGGCCAGGAGGTTCGAGAGCCGGTAGTTGTAGCCCATCTCCGAGTGCTCGTAGTGGGGCGCCGGATTCCGGGCCTGGGTGGCGAGCTTCCGGGCGTGGGCGGCGAGCGCCTCGTCGTCGGTGACGAGCATTCCGCCCCCGGAGGTGGTGATGATCTTGTTCCCGTTGAAGGAGAAGATGCCGGCCCGGCCGAAGGTCCCGGGGGTCCGCTCCCCGTGGCGGCGGCGCCCACCTCCTCGGCGAACTCCGCCTCGAAGGCGTCCACGTGGGGCCCCAGCGGAGCGATCCAATTCGAGGCGAAGGCATCGGCGACGAGGGTCTCCTCCTCCCCGGAGAGGTGCGGGGGGGAGAGGAGGATGCGGTCCCGCTTCGCGTCGTGATCAGCCACCCTTCACCGACTATCCAGAGACTGGCGCAGTTCGTCGATTCATGACGTCAGCTCTTCCAGGACCTGGCGATCCAGGAGCCTCTTGTTCACCAGTTTCGCGGCCACGAGGAGCGGAGAGACGTCGAAATGCGCGGCGGCCTGGTCGATATCTTCTTCCTGGATGCCCGCGGC
>SKSR01000087.1 GCA_007122885.1 Gemmatimonadota bacterium | reverse complement strand
GCCCGACAGGGGGCTCAGCCGGACGGCCGGAGCCTCACGGCTCGCTACACCCGGTCCGACTCCATCCCCTGGCACTTCCACGCCCGGGCACTCGAGGCCCTCGATCGGGCTCACTTCGGGGTGTAGTGGGCCGGGGCTCGTGGGACCGATCATGGTCGGGCCGATCTGAGGGAGTTGGGGGGCACGAGGAGCTGAGCTCATGGCAGCCGGGCGGGCCTGGAACGCCGATGCCGTCAGCCCGCCAGCCCTCCCCCGTCGATGACCAGCGTCGTTCCGTTCACTCCCCGGGCGTCCGGGTGGCACAGGGAAAGGACGGCGTGGGCCACCTCTTTCGGCTCCACGATTCGGCCCTGCGGCGATGCTTCCACGAGTGCCTGTCGGGCTTCGTCCTCGGAGCGGCCGGTCTTCTCCACGATCCGGGCCACCGACCGGTCCGTCATGGGGGTGTCCACGTAGCCCGGACACACGGCGTTCACGGTCACCCCCGAGCGGGCCACTTCAAGGGCGATGGATCGTGTCAACCCAACCACGGCGTGCTTCGCTGCCGCGTACGCGGAGATGTACTTTCCACCGCGCAGCCCTGAGACGGATGCAAGGTTCACGACGCGGCCCCACCCCTGCTCCACCATCTCGGGGAGGAACGCCTGAGTGCATAGGAAGGTGCTCGTCGCATTCACGGCCAACAGGTCGTTCCACTCCTCCAGGCTAAGCCGGTGAAGGGGGGCCGAGCTTGATCTCCCGGCATTGTTCACCAGGATGTCGATGCCCCCGAGGGCGTCCTGGGCCCCTTGGAGGAGTTCTTCCACGCTGGACGGGTCCGTGGCGTCGCACGGAAGGCCGTGCGCCTCCAATCCCTCGTCCCGGAGTTCGCTCGCCACGGCTTCCACGGACTCCCTCGTCCGGGACGCCAGCACCACTCTGGCTCCAGCCCTCCCCAGCTCTTCCCCAACTGCCCGGCCGATGCCCCGGCTTCCTCCGGTCACCACGGCCCGGCGGTTTTCGAGGGGCGGCGGCGCCCCCCGGCCCGCTGCACCCCCCCGGCCCGATGCTTTCTCTTGGCCCGATGCTTCCCTCCGGCCCGATGCTTTCTCCCGGCCCGATGCTTCCCCCCGGTCCGCCGGCTCACTCCGGCTCTCCGGTCGGGGGGAGTGGTTCTCGGCGTTTCCTGTGCTCATTCGTTCCTCCCGGTGTCGGATCGGTGGTCAGGACCCAGGGCGTCCATTACGGCTTCCTCCAGGATCTCTCCGAGGATTTCAATGGTCCTTCTTCCCTCCTCGGCACTCGCTTCCGCAGGGTAGCCGAAGTAGGCGTTCGTTCCCCCCACCTCCAAGAAGGTCCGTTTCCCCTCCTGGATCGCTTCGGAGAGTGAGTGTGGCACGGGCTCCAGCTCCGCCATGAGGTCTTGCCGAACGGAGTCGGGTGCGGCGGACAGGACGATACTGGTTTCGTAACGACCTGCATGACACGCTCCGCTTCGGAATTCGTCCGTCAGCCTCTCGGCCCAGCGACGTCGGGTCACGTCCGGGAAGACGATGCGGGGATCGTTGGCGGCCAACCCTCGGAGCACTCCCACGTGTGCTGGGTCCAAGTGGGCGTTGGACAGGACCAACGGGGTCACTGCCCGGGACACTGTTGCGTCCCGAATATCCTCGATCATCCTTCGAAGGGTTTCGGGGCGAAGGGAGATGGTCCCCGGAAAGTCAGCGGCGAAGGGCGCCGGAGTGTAGCTCACGGGAGGGAGAACAAGTACGTGGAGCCCGGCGGACTTCAAGCGCGCCGCACCCTCCTCGGCCATGGCCCGGGCGATGATCACGTCCGTATCCAGGGGAAGGTGGGGGCCATGGGCCTCGACCGCTCCCACCGGAAGGATAGCCAGGGCTCCCCGCCCCTCCACATCCCGTACTTCCTCCCACGTCATTCGGGCAAGCTCGCTGACCGAGCCCACCTCACCTAGATTCCCCCGCGGCTGCCCAGGATTCATCACTCTGCCCCGTGCGTTATGGACTCCTCATCCGAAGTTCCCAATCCCTCCCCCGTGGACTCGGAAGGGTTCCGCCCTCCGGAGCGCTTCAGCATGGTCGATTACTTCCTGGAGCGGAACATTCGGGAGGGAGGAGGGGGCCGCACGGCCCTGCTCACGGACACGGGCCCCTGGACCTACCAGGACGTCTCGGATCGGGCGAATCGGTACGGAAACGTCCTCCGGGAAGCCGGCGTGGAGCCCGAGCAGCGGGTGCTTGTCGCCCTTCCGGACGGCCCCGACTTCGTGGCCGCTTTCTTCGGAGCGCTGAAGATCGGCGCGGTGGTGGTGATGGTCAACCCGCACCTCCGGCCCGATGGAATCGACTACGTGTACCGGTACACCAGGGCTACGGCGGCCCTCGTTCATTCCTCCACGAAGGGCCCCTTCCTGGATGCCGCCGGGGGAGACGCGGGCAGGCATCTCAAAACGCTTTTCGTTCTCGGAGACGGTGGGGGGAATGGTGAGGGAGACGGTGAGAAAGGCGCTGAGTTGGAGGAGGAGGTGGCGAGGGCGTCGGAGGAGTTGGAGCCTTTTCCGTCCCACAGGGACGACCCGGCGGTCTGGCTCTTTTCCGGCGGGACCACGGGTCGACCCAAGGCCGTCGTCCAGCCCCACGCCTCTTTCGCGAATACAACCGAGTGCTATGCGAAGCAGGTGATCGGATACACCGGCGATGATGTGACCCTGTCCGTGCCCAAGCTTTATTTCGGCTACGCCACCGGTTCCAATCTCCTTTTTCCCTTCGCAGCCGGGGGAGCGACCGCGCTGTTTTCCGAACGGGCGACCCCGGAGGTTCTGTTCCAGAAGATCCGGGAGTTTCGCCCTACGATACTGGTGAACGTTCCCACCATGGTCCGCCAGATGGTGGAGGCCGCGAGGGAGGTCGGACCCGATCTTTCGTCCCTTCGGCTCGCGACATCGGCCGGCGAAGCGCTACCGGTGGAGCTCCATCGCCGGTGGAAGGAGACTTTCGGCGTGGAGCTGTTGGACGGACTGGGCACGGCCGAGATGTGGCACATCTTCCTCTCGAACCGACCTGGGGCTGTTCGACCGGGGACCCTGGGAAGGGCCGTTCCCGGGTTCGAGGTGCGCGTGTGCGATGCGGACGGGACATCGCTTCCCGACGGCCGGGTGGGGGAGCTCTGGGTCCGGGGCAACTCCAGAGCCATCCAGTATTGGCAGCGAATGGAGCGGACCAAGGAGGCGTTCCGGGGAGAGTGGTACGTTTCCGGGGACATGGTCTCCAGGGATGAAGATGGCTACTTCACCTATCACGGCCGCGGCGACGACATGCTCAAGGTGAAGGGGAAGTGGCTGGCGCCAGGGGAGGTGGAGAATCGCCTTCTCGAGCATCCGTCCGTGCGGGAAGCCGCGGTGGTGGGTGTCTCCACCGCGGAAGGGCTCACCGAAGCCCACGCCTTCGTCATTCCGGTGGAAGCTGGGGCGGAGGAAGATGGGGCGGCTGGCCCGGGGAGAGACCGAAGCCCAGGCCCAGCGAAGGGTGGAAACCCCGGTCCAGCGGAAGGTGGCAGCCCCGGTCCAGCGGAACGTGGTAGCCCCGGTCCAGCGGAAGGCGGAAGCCCAGGCCCAGCGAAGGGTCGAACCCCTGGTCCGGCGAAAGGCGGGACCGTCGGTTCCGGAGATCCTTCGGAGCCGCTTCCTTCTTCTCGCCCGGAGCTGGAGGAAGAGCTCCGATCCTTCCTGCGGGAACGCTTGGAGTCTTACAAGGTACCCGCCGCCGTCGTTTTCACCGAGTCCTTCCCTCGGACTCACCTGGGGAAGGTGGATCGCGGAGCCCTGAGGAAGAGCAGGGAAGAATCCAAGGGAGGGGATGATGGCTGACCCGGCGAGGATCGTGGCGGTACGCAGGGTGGAGTGGTCGGATACCGATGCGGCGGGGGTCTTCCACTGGGGGACCGCCTTTCGGATGGTGGAGGCCGCCGAGGCCCTCCTCCACGACCGACTCGGAATTCGGGAGCGGACCTTCGGCCGAACTCCCCGGGTGCATGTGGAGGCGTCGTACAGCCGGGAGTTCCGCTTCTTCGAGAGGGTGGCGGTGGAGCTACGGGTGGCCTCGGTGGGAAGGACGTCCCTCCGCTACGCCTTCGCGCTCCGGCCGGAAGGCGAGCAGGAGGCGGGAGTAGAGGGTGAGCTGGTGATCGTCTATGTGACCGAGCAGCCGGCCGGGAAGTCCGAGCCCTGGCCCGCCGACCTCCGGGAGAAGCTGGAGGGGGCAGGCGATTTGGGGGTCGTCGAGGCGCCCTGAACATCGGAGGTGGCTCGGCCGCCTCACCCACGCTGGATACGATACGCCAACGCCGCGTACTCTTCCGTCATCCGGCGGGCATGGAAGTGGGCACCGTTCAACGCCACGGCTCCCCGCATAACCCGGGCCCACCCGTCAGGGTCATCCCTGTAGAGTGGCACGACCACCTCCTCGAGCTTCGCGAGCAGGGCTCCGGCGTCCCGGCCGTCTTCGTCATCAGCATGGGATGGGGAAGCGGAGACCGTTCCGCGGTCGGGTGAAGAGCCTATGGACCATCCCGTCACGCCCTCCACGTGCCCCTCCACCCACCAGCCGTCCAGGACGCTCAACGAAGGCACCCCGTTCATAGCGGCTTTCATCCCGCTGGTGCCCGATGCTTCCAGGGGACGCCGGGGCGTGTTGAGCCACACGTCCACTCCCGACGTGAGGAGCCGCCCCATCTCCATGTCGTAGCCTTCCAGATAGAGGAGCATCACCTTCCCCTCCAGATCCCGGCCGGCCTCCACCACGGATCGGAGCATTTCCTGTCCTTGCAGATCCCGGGGGTGGGACTTCCCCGCGTAGAGGATCTGGAGTCCTCCGGCCTTCCGGGCGAGCTCGCTCAAGCGATCCAG
>SKSR01000060.1 GCA_007122885.1 Gemmatimonadota bacterium | reverse complement strand
CTCTGCGCCGGACAGCGCCGCCCCCCTGATCCAGCGGGCGTACGGAGGGCTGGATGACCGATTTGGACGGACCCGAGCCCCATCAGGACGACCGACCCCTGGTCCTGGTGGCCATGGGGGGACACGCCTTCATCGACGAGGGTGAAAAGGGGACGATCGAGGATCACGAGCGCAACGCCCAGCGGATTGCGGAGATCCTCATGACCCTGGTGGAGATGGACCACCGCCTCGTGATCACGCACGGGAATGGGCCCCAGGTGGGAAGTCTCTTGCAACAGCAGGAGATGGCGGGGGGCGAGATCCCCGCCATGCCCCTGGACGTTCTGGTGGCCATGACCGAGGGGAGCCTGGGCTACGTCCTCCAGCAGTCGCTCCTCAACGAGCTGCGCCACCGGGACATCCCCCGCTGGGTCGTCACCATGGTCACCCAGGTCCGGGTGGACGAGGACGACCCTGCATTCGAATCCCCCACCAAGCCCGTGGGGCCCTTCCTCAGCAAGGAGGAAGCCCTCCGGCGGCAGGAGGAGCTGGGCTGGGTGGTGGGCGAAGACTCGGGTCGCGGATGGCGGCGTTACGTCCCCTCCCCCCGCCCTCGGCGCGTGATCCAGAACCGGATGGTCCGGGAGGCGGCCCACCAGGGGCACATCGTGGTGGCCGGAGGGGGAGGCGGGATCCCGATCAAGAAGGACGACAAGGACCGATACGTGGGGGTCGAGGCCGTGGTGGACAAGGACCTGACCTCCAGCGTCCTGGCCACGGACGTAGGGGCCTCCCTCCTCATCATCCTCACCGCGGTACCCAACGTGTACGTGGGCTTCGGTACGCCCGAGGAGAGGGCCCTGGGCGCCGTGACCCTGGAGGAGATCGAGCAGCTCCGGGACGAGGGTCACTTTCCACCCGGGAGCATGGGGCCCAAGATCGACGCGGTCATCCACTTCCTCCGGGAGGGCGGCCGGAGGGCCCTCATCACGGATCCGGAGAGTCTTCCCCGGGCCATCGAGGGTCGGGCCGGAACCCACTTCGTGGGCCGGGTCTGATGGAGGTCCCGGTGCCAAGGGAACGGACGCCGTGACCCCGTCGCCCGTCGGGCCCGATGGAAGCGTCCGGGTGACATCGGAAGTGGGACGCCTCCGCTCCGTCCTGGTCCACGAGCCGGGCCTCGAAGTGGACCGAATGGTCCCGGACATGATGGAAGAGCTCCTCTTCGACGACATCCTCTTCGGGGATCGGGCCCGGAACGAGCACCGGAGGTTCCGGAGGATCCTGGAGCTGTTGGGGGTGGAAGTCCTGGAGGCGGCCGACCTGCTCGAGGAGACCCTGGCGGACGATCAGGCCCGGCAGTGGGTGGAGGGCTTCGTTCTGAGACATCTCCTCCCGGAGTTCCGCCGCCGGATCCAGACCATGGATTCGGTGGAGCTGGCCCGTGCCCTGGTGGCCGGACTTCCCCGGGAAGGAGGCGCGGGCGGCACCACCCTGGACGACATCTTCGGGGTCCGGCCCCTGCCCAACTGGTGCTTCCAGCGCGATACCCAGGTGGTCCTGGGTCCGGGAGTGGTGTTCGCTGCCATGGCCAACTTCGTCCGGAACCGGGAAGCGCTCCTGAGTCGGGCCATCTTCCGCTTCCACCCTCGGTTCAGTCGGGTGCCCGTCCTCCACGATCCCCTGGCCGAGTTCCGGGATCGTCCCCCGGGGCCGGAGGAGGCACGGGGGTCGCTGGAAGGAGGGGACGTTCTCGTCCTCTCCCCCGACGTGGTGGCTGTGGGCCGCTCGGAGCGGACGAACCTGCAAGGTGTCTCCGAGCTGGCCCGAGCTCTGGCGGACTGGGGGGAGGGGCCGCGATGGCTCTTCAGGGTGGAGCTCCCGCACCGGCGAGCCTTCATGCACCTGGACACCCTCTTCACCCCGGTGGACCGGAACGCCTGCCTGGTCTACGGTCCGGTCATCCTTCCGGGAGGCGAGGAGTGCGCCCAGGTGTATGAGTACGACCTCCGGGATCCGGACTCGGAGCCGGTCCACCGGGGCGACCTGCTCCAGGCCCTGGCCCGCCGGGACCTGGACTACGAACCCATCCTCTGCGGCGGCGGGGACCCCATGGTCCAGCAGCGGGAGCAGTGGACGGACGGAGCGAACGGTCTGGCGCTGGCTCCAGGGGTCGTTGTCCTCTACGATCGGAACCAGGCTACGGCCGAGGCCCTCTCCCGACACGGGTTCCGGGTCGTGTGGGCGGACGACCTCCTCCTGGGCCGGGACGAGGTTTCCCTGGACGAAGAGGGGCGGGTCTGCATCCTCCTCCCCTCGAACGAGCTGTCCCGGGCCCGAGGGGGCGCCCACTGCCTCACCCATCCCCTTCTCCGGGACGACGTCTGACCCGATCTTCGCGCCGCCGGGCCATGCGAACCCGGCGCCACCGGGGAACAGCAGTCCGGCACCGCCGGAAAAAGGAGGTCGATGACCGGGGAGATCCTCTTCGTCCTCCTCCTTCTGGCCGCCGTGGTGGGCCTCTTCGCCTGGGGGAAGCTCCGCCCCGACGTAGTAGCGCTCCTCGTCCTGGCCGTGGTCGGGGTCACCGGGCTCGTGGAGCCGGCCCAGGCGCTGGCGGGCTTCAGCAACCCGGCCGTGGTGGCCGTGGCCGGGATGTTCGTCATCAGCGCCGGCCTTGCCCGGACCGGGGTGGCCAGCTTTCTGGGCCGGGAGGTCCTCCACGTGGCGGGAGGGGGAGAGGTCCGCCTGGTGGTGGCGCTGATGCTCCTTTCCGGGGCCCTTTCCGGCTTCATGAACAACGTGGGCGTGGCCGCGATGATGATGCCCGTGGTGGTGGAGATCGCCCGCAAGTCCCAGCTGCCCCCCTCCAAGCTCCTGATCCCCATGGCCCTCGGAGCTCAGCTCGGAGGGTTCACCACTCTCATCGGCACCTCGCCCAACCTCCTGGCCGGCGATGCCTTGGCTGAGGCCGGAGAGCCGGAGCTGGGGCTCTTCGAGTTCACTCCCATGGGGGTCGTCCTCCTGGGGCTCGGAACCCTCTTCGTGGCCGTGGCCGGCCCCCGGCTCCTCCCGACCCGGGATCCATCCACCGGGTCCACATCGGACTGGCAGGCGTTCAAGGAAGAGGCGCCCCTGGAAGAGCGGATCTTCCGGATTCGGGTGCCGGAGGGCTCCCTCCTGGAGGGAAAGACGCTGGAGGAGAGCCTGGTGGGATCGGCCCTGGGGCTCCAGGTCCTGGCGGTGGAGCGTTCGAGCGGGCCCATCCTGGCCCCGGGTTCGGAAACCGTCCTCAAGGGTGGGGATCGTTTGGTGGTCCAGGGGCCCCCGGACCTGGTCCTGGAGCTGGGCCGGGGGCGCCACCTGGTGGCCGAGTCCGAGCACGACCCGGCCGAGTGGCTCACCTCCGCCGAGGTGGGCCTGGTGGAAGTCCGGGTGGCGGAGGGCTCCCCCCTCGCGGGGGAAACCCTCAATCAGGCCGACTTCCGCCGGAAGACGGGCACGGTGGTCCTCGCACTCCGGAGGAACGACCGACTCCGTAGGACTCACCTCCAGGATCTCCCCCTCCAGGAGGGGGACTCCCTTCTGGTCCAGGGGCCCAGGCCGCAGCTTCAGGCCTTGGCCGAGATAGAGGGATTGGAGGGGCATCAGGATGTGCATCCTCGGTCAGCGCTCCGGGCCTACGGCCTGGCTCAGCGGCTCACGGCCCTCCGGATCACCGAACACTCCCTCCTGGAGGGTCGCTCCCTGGCCGAGACCCATCTGGGCGACGCCATGGGGCTGACGGTCCTCGCCGTGACCCGGCAGGGGATCACCCAGGTCCTTCCGGATGCGGATTTCGCCCTGGAGGCCGAGGATATCCTCCTGGTGAAGGCCCGCCCCGAGGACCTGGCTTCCCTTCGGGGGCTCCAGCGTCTGGAGGTGGATACGGAGGCCCATGTGGAGCTGGAGGAGCTCGAGTCCGAGGAAGTGGGTTTGGCGGAGGTGGTCCTGGCGCCCCGGAGCGGGCTCGTGGGGCGGAGCCTTCGAGCGTTGAACTTCCGGGGGCGTTTCGGAGCCACCGTGCTGGCCATCTGGCGGCAGGACCGGGCGATCCGCAGCGGGCTCAGGGACGAGGTTCTCCGGTTCGGGGACGCCCTTCTCCTCTACGGCCCCTGGGAGCGGCTCCGGACCCTGCGACAGGAGCCGGATTTCATCGTGCTGAGCGGGGCCATGCCCGAGGCCCCCCGGACCCGACTAGCGCCTCTGGCCCTCCTGGTGGTGGCCGGCGCCCTGGTTCCCGTGGTGGCCGGGTGGCTCTCCATCGCCCTGGCCGCCGTGGCCGCTTCCGTCCTCCTCGTCATGACCCGATGCCTCACGGTGGAGGAGGCGTACCGGGCCGTGGACTGGCCCACCGTCATCCTGGTTGCCGGGATGCTGGCTCTGGGAGCGGCCCTGAACGAGACAGGGGCCGCCGCCTTCCTGGGAGAGCGGGCCGTGGCCGCCGCCGAGGCCCTGGGGCCACGAGGAATCCTCCTGACCCTCTGCCTCCTCACGGCTCTGGGGGCCCAGGTCATCCCCGGGCCCGCCCTGGTGGTTCTCATGGCTCCCATCGCCCTGGGCGCCTCAGTGGAGATGGGGCTTTCGCCCCGGACCCTGGTCCTGGGCGTGGTCTTCACCGCAACCACCCTGGCCAGCCCGGTGGCTCATCCAGCCCACGCGCTGGTCATGGCTCCGGCCGGCTACCGGATGGGCGATTTCCTCCGACTGGGGGGACCTCTCACGCTCCTCGTCCTCTTGTCCGTGGTGGTCCTGCTTCCGTTCTTCTTCCCGTTCTAGTGTAGTGTCGCAGAAGTCCCGTGGCATTTGAGCGCCGCTGCATCCGCTCCAGCTGTGTTGCTCCTCCTCGACGTAGCGCTGCTATGCCTCGTCGTCGCGCCTTGCTGGAGCGGCG
>SKSR01000157.1 GCA_007122885.1 Gemmatimonadota bacterium | reverse complement strand
TCGGTGAACCACTGGCGCATGCTTCCGCCGAACAGGTGGATCTCCAGGAGAGGACTCGCCCAGACGCAGCTCCATCCGATGGCGAGGACCACGGGGATGAGGAGGGCCGCCTCCCACCCTTCCGGGATCAAGGATCGCCATCGGACGGGAACCAGGAACTGCCAGATTACCCCGAAGGCCAGTATGCCGATGGGGAGGAGGAGAAAGACCGAGAAGACGGCCGGTAGATGGTTCTCCACGAACGGGGCGAGCCACAGTCCCGCCAGAAAACCCAGAATCACCGTGGGGAGGGCCTCCATGATCTCGATGGTGGGCTTCACCGCGCTCCGCATCCGACGCTTCATGAAGTACGCCGTGTATAGGGAACCCAGGAGGGCCAGAGGTACGGCGAAGAGCATGGCGTAGAAGGCCGCCTTTACCGTTCCCACCGTCAGGGGGACGAGGCTGAACTTGGGTTCGAACTCGTCGGTGGCTGACGAGGACTGCCAGATGTACTCGGGGCGGTCCCGCCCCTCATACCATACCTGGCTCCAGAGGGCGTTCCACGAGACCTCGGGGTGTGGGTTGTCCACGTCCATGTAGTGGATCGTTCCGCCTTCGTCCACGGCCAGGAGGCCGTTGGCCCGTGGCGTTTCCATGGCCTCGGTGGTGGACCGATCCGTAAGCTGCCTCGTGTGGAGGGTCCGGTGGGAGGTGGCGTGCCGGAGGGCCACGACGCCGCCGCCGTCCGCCGTGACGAAACCCTTTCGAGCGTACGCCGGCCTCACGCTGGTCACCGGAGCCCCATGGGGGGTGAAGGACCGGATCCGAACGAGCTCCCGTTCGTTGTCGTCGTCCCGGACGGGGAACCACTGGGTCACGCTCCCGTCCTGGCCGCCCACGATGATGGATACCGTGCCCAGCAGGAAATCCATGGCGGAAATTTCCACCCCTTCCTCGGTGACGCGCCGTGCATCCACCCGCCGGACGTCGTCCAGGTTCGACACGTCGAAGTGATGGAGCATTCCTCCGTCCGTGGCCACGAAGAGGTTCTGGAGATCCATGGAGATTCGGACCTGCCGTACCGCTTCCGGGATCACGGGGATCACGCCGTCCCGGCGCTCCAGTTCCACGTCGCCGGTCATGAAGTCGGTGCTGGCGTCGTAGCGGGCCACGGTGAGGAGGCCCCCTTCCGGAACGGCCACCAGGATGATGCTTCCACCGCTTCCTCTCTGGACCGCCAGCCTCTGGAGAGGGCGCCCCTCCGGATCGACCACCACCGGTTCCTCACCGAGCGGGAAGTCGAGCTTGGGTTCCACGTGCCGGATCCCGTCTGGATAGGTGAGGTCGTACTCGTGGCTCACCACGATGGCCCGGCCGTCGTCCAGTCCCACCGCCACGGTTCGGGTACGGGGCTCCGCCACGCCGGATGTGGAAATGTGGGAGCCCTCCGGAACGGGGAGCTGGTAGGTCCGAAGCACCTCTCCCTCGTCCGGGGAGAAGAAGTGTACCTCCCCGTTACCGGCGAAACGCACACCCACTTCCCGGTACCGTTCCGTGGCAAGGTGGAGGGTTCCGGGAGGGTTGCCGCCGGGGGCCGCGTACCGGATCGGCTCCCCAGTATCCGCACCTTGAAGGAGAGGGAGCACTTCGATGAAGAGGAAGATGAAGATGAGAGAGAGGGCTACGATGACGCTCGTTCCTCCGATCCCCACGATACCTCGCGACAGGAAGTTCTTCCCGTGCCGCAGCCGGCGAAGCCGCCCCCGCTCCTGCTCCTTTGGGAGGAAGCGAGGCTCCGCGCGCGACTTGCCGGCGAGGGTTTCTCCGGGCTCCAGGACCTTGGCCATAGCTCTCGACTCGAGGGGTTCTCTTGAAGGCGAATTCGTCGGAAAGCGAGCACGATGCCCCGAGGTTCGGGCTCTCCCTCCGGAACCCGCGATCCGGGAACCGAAGGGAGCGCCCGCCGGGGCGTCCGAAGGTCAGTTGAGGCCGAGTGCCTCGAGCTCTTGCTGAGCCACCTGGGCCGGCATGGGGATGAATCCGTCCCGGCGGACCACGTCCTGCCCCTCACGGCTCAGGACGAGCCGCAGGTACTCGGCGGTGAGGGGGTCCAGATCCTCGTTCGGGGGTTTGTTCACGTAGACGTAGAGGAACCGGGCCAGGGGATAGTCCCCGGACGCCGCGGTCTCACCGGTGGGTTCCACCATGGGTCCGCCTTCTTCTCCGGCCAGTGGGATGGCACGGACGCCGGAGGTCCTGTAGCCGATCCCGGAGTAGCCGATCCCGTTGAGCGATTCGGTCACGCCCTGGACCACTGAGGCGGACCCAGGCTGCTCGTTGATGGCATCCTTGAAATCGCCGTCGCAGAGAGCGTGCTCGCGGAAGTAGCCGTAGGTTCCCGAAACGGCGTTCCGGCTGTAGAGGGTGATGTCCCGGTTCGCCCAGTCCCCCGTGAGCCCGAGTTGGCCCCACCGGGTGATGTTTTCGGGATGGGCGCAGCGCCGCGTGGCCGAAAAGATGGCGTCCACCTGGGGGATGGTGAGCCCCTCGATGGGGTTGTCCCGGTTCACGTAGACGGCCAGGACATCGATGGCCACCCGGACTGCGGTGGGCGGGTAGCCGTGGCGCTCCTCGAAGGCCTGGATCTCGCCCTGCCGCATGGCCCGGCTCATGGGGCCGAAGTTGGCGGTGCCCTCCGTAACCGCCGGTGGTGCCGTGCTGCTTCCGGCGCCCTGGATCTGGACGTTCACGTTGGGATAGAAGCTCTGGAAGGTTTCCGCCCAGAGGGTCATGAGGTTGTTCAGGGTATCCGATCCCTGGGAGCCAAGGTTCCCGGAAATTCCGCTCACCTGCTCGTAGGCCCACAGGTTCGGGTCCAGGTCGACCGATTGGGCCGCCCCGGCGGCGGGTAGGGCCAGCCCGATGGCGAGGGTCAACCCGGCTGTGGTTCGAATGCGTTCACGCATGGTTCGGTCTCTCCCGCGTGTCAGTGATTGTACGGGGCTCGCCCTTTGCGAGCCTCCGAGTGAATTCTGGCGGGGCCTGATCACGGGGCCCCCTCGTTTGGGTAACCGGCGGGTAACGGTTTCGCCCGGGGTCCTTCCTGGTGGCGAATGTCCCTGCCTTCCAGGAAGTAGATGACGTTCTCCGCCACGTTGGTGGCGTGATCCGCCACCCGTTCCAGGTTCTTGGATATGGCGAGGAGCCGAAGGCCGCCGGGGACCCTGGTCGGGTCCCGGGTGAGTAGATCTTCCACCCTTCGGACGATTCGGGCGTGTTGGTCGTCCACCTCGTCGTCGCGCTCGAGGATCTGGTAGGCCAGGGAGCCATCCTCCTCCACGAAGCTCTTGAGCGCGTCCGTAACCATGGAGTGGGCGGCCGCCAGGATTTGGCTCAGATCCAGATCGGGCAGGGGGGAGCCGTCGATTTCCATGTCCTCTATGGCCTGCGCCACGTTCTTCGCGCAGTCACCGATCCGCTCCAGTTCGCCCGTGGTCTTGAGCACCGCGGTCACGAGCCGGTGGTCCACCGCCGTGGGCTGATGCCGAACCAGGAGGGCGTGGCAGAGGCCGTCCACCTCCCGCTCCATTCGGTCCACCTTGGCGTCCGCACGGGCCACTGATCGAGCCACTTTCGGGTCCCTTTCCTCCAGGCCTCGGCCTATGCCCGTCAGCATTCCTTCAACGAATCGGGCCATGTCGAGCAGCCCCTCAGTGACCTCCTTCAGGTCTTCGTCCAGTTGGCGTTTCATGCGAGTCAGCTCCGGTGAGGGAACGAACGGCTCCGATGTCGACGGTGGACCTCCACCGTCCGGGATGCTTGGTTTCCGGGGAGACCTCGGATCATCAGACTTTCGTGTCGTTCAGAAGCTGAACTGGGTGCGAAAGACGAAAACGTTGGGGTTGTCCCGGTCGGTGATTCCTCCGGTGAGGCCGAGCACATGGTCGCTTCCCTTCACGTCGACGCGCACGAAGTTGCCCATCAGGCGCACGTTGTCGGATGCGGACCAGGTGAGGGCCAAGGTCAGGTTGTTCTGCTCGCCGCCGCGGAAGTCCCCGTCGTTCAGATTTAGGTGGCTGTAGCGGGCGCCGATTTCCCAGGCCCCGAATCCTCCTTCCGGGCTCACTGCCCGGAACGTGCCGCCGCTGTAGCCACGGGACTCCCCTGTCAGCGTATAGGTGGCTTGGGCGTAGAAGCCGTCGAACGTTGGTTCGGGGGCAGCGTTGCGGTTCACGCCGGTGCGGAAGTATTCGCCCTCGGCCGTGAAGGGGCCGTTCTGGTATCCGCCCTCCAGGCCCGCTTTGTAGATCGAGCTCACGTCCGAGTTGATTCCCACGCTGACGAGGCGGAGTGCGCCACCCTGGACGCGGCCTTCGGGACGGTCGCTGAACCCCACGGCTTCCGCTCTGTCCAGCCTCTCGAAGGTGCCGGAGATGCCGGCGTGGAAGACGTGTTCCGGTCCGATTCGGGGGAAAGCCGTGAAACGGCCGCCGATCCCGAGGGGGAGTTCGCTGTCGTCACCGATGGCCCGGGTGTAGGCCATGGCTTGAAGGCCGAATCGCTCTCCGAAATGAGCGTAGTTGGCCCCCAACCGGCGGGCGTCGGCGAACGCATTGCTGGGGCTCGCGCGTTCGATGAAGGCGATCCGGTTCGAACTGCTCAACTCGTTCATGGAGAACGGAACCTTCGTCTGACCGATCTTCACCGATCCCACGGGCAGGGCGCGCTCCAGAAAGACATCGTTGGTGCTCACTCCGTCTTCGCCGAAGTCGAACTCGACCTGAAAGCCCCAGGTCGGAGCCAGGCTTCCGGACATCCCCAGCCGCGCCCGCCGAATGAAGGCGGTGTTCGTGGCGTCGATGTTCTTCTTGTTGATGAAAGCGGCGTCGGTGTGAAGCCGGCCGCGCGGTTGGAAGCTGGGGAAGTTCTGCGTCCGGGCGG
>SKSR01000343.1 GCA_007122885.1 Gemmatimonadota bacterium | reverse complement strand
GGATCGGGATGCCCCGCCGGGCCATCTCCGAAAGAGCTTCCACCACTCCGGACACTGCGGCAGGATCGCCCGGGCCGTTGGAAATGAAGATGCCGTCCACTCGGTCGTCCACGACCCCTTCGGTCAAGGAGTCCGGTGGCAGAACCGTGACCCGGCACCCGCGCTCAGCCATGAGCTTGGGGGAGTGGTTCTTTATCCCGAAGTCGAAGGCCAGGACCTGGAATCGCTCGGGCCCGGAGGGTGTCACGTCGTAGGTCTCCCCGAGCCCGGCTTCATGGGCCAAGTCCAGCCCTTCCATGGGAGGGTGTCTTCGGATCCGTTCCAGGAGGTCCGCCTCGGGCGTTTCGGCCGCTGCGATCGCTCCCCGCATGGCCCCGGCGGAGCGGAGATGGCGCGTGAGGGCCCGGGTATCCACCTCGGTCAGGGCGTTCACCCCGTGCCGGTCGAGGTACTCCTCGAGGGACCCGGAAGCCCGCCACGAAGATGGGGTTCGTGCCATTTCACGAACCACGAACCCGGATACACGCGGAGCCGGCGACTCCTGGTCCTGGGCGTTCACCCCGTAGTTGCCCACCAAAGGGACCGTCATGACCACGATCTGCCCTGTGTAGGAGGGATCCGTGAGGATTTCCTGATACCCGGTCATGGAGGTGTTGAAGACCACCTCTCCCACGGCTTCCTCTCCCCTCCCCACGCGAACCCCATCGAAACGCCGTCCGTCTTCCAGAAGAAGGTAGGCCGGCTCGCGGTCGAAGATGAAGCTCATCCCTGGCCCTCCAAGTGGGAGATGCGGTGAACGCGCCACGACCCGGCCCGTGGCCTTCCGGGTCCACGACGCTCCGGGAACGGAAACCCGGCGCACGCAGCCCGTCAAGTAGCCGGACATGGCCCCTGTTCACCGGCTTGGCACTTTGTGGAAGCGGCCCGTTCCCCCGCAATGAACGAGACGGTAGCTTTTCACCTTCCCGCGTACCGGTAACCACCCCGTCCCCACACGATATTTCTCGAGGCCATGACAGCCCTCCCCAACGTTCGGATCCACGCCGACGAATCCTGTCTCGGAAACCAGTTCAAGGAGCGGGCCAATCCCGGAGGCGCCGCCGGGCTGGTGGAGCACTGGACGGGAGAGGAGTGGAAGCGGCGTGATTACTGGATCTCCGAACCCGACACCACGAACAATCGGATGGCGCTCCGAAGCGCCATCGAAGGGTTGGGCCTCCTGCGCCGTGCTTCCCGGGTTCGATTCGTTTCGGACAGCCAGTATCTCGTGAAGGGGATGACCGAGTGGGTTCAAGGGTGGAAGCGGCGGAACTGGAGGCGTAAGGGAGGGGCGATCGAGAACCTGGAGCTCTGGAAGGAGCTCGTCGAGGTAGCGGCCCGACATCGGGTGGACTGGGAGTGGGTGAGGGGACACGCGGGCCACCCCCAGAACGAGTACGCCCACACCCTGGCCGTGCAGGCGGCCGAAACCCTGGACTCATCCGGGGGGCTGGTTCCGTCCCGATTCGAGGAGTGGCTCCAGGAGGAGAGGGAACGGAACGAGCGTTACCTGGACTTCTACGAGTTCGCACCTCCCGGACAGCAGAAGGGGTGAGCCGACGGCGTTCCCGTCAGCTCACCCCTTTTTCCGCGATCCGGCACGACGGCCTTCGGGTAGAACCTTCCCTTCGCCCGTCCCACCTTGGCCGGCCCTTCACCTTCCGTCGGCCAAGGATCTCGCGGGGGGCGGTTCGGGAGCCCGTCCCGCGATCAGATGTCCTCGGGGAACTCCTCGAGAACCTCCTTCAGGCGGGATAGGAAGCGCGATGCATCGGCTCCGTCCACGATCCGGTGGTCGTAGCCCATTGAGAAGAGGGAGCGCTTCCTGATCGCGATGGAATCGGCACCTGTATCCGGGTCCTCGACGACCACCGGGCGCTTCTCTATGGCTCCGGTGCCCAGGATCGCCGCGGTCCCCTTCGGGATCACCGGCATTCCCACCAACGTGCCCATCACGCCCGGGTTGGTGATCGAGAAAGTGGCGCCCTGAATCTCGTCCGGCCCCAACTGACGGGCCCGGGCCCGCTCGGCGAGATCGATGATCTTCTTTCCGATACCCACGAGGCTCAGGTCGTCGGCGTTGTGGATCACCGGTACGATGAGGCCCGGATCCAGGTCCACCGCCATCCCCACGTTCACGTCTCCTCTGAAGAGGAGATTGTTTCCGGAGACCGTCCCGTTTACCCGTGGGAACTCCCGGAGGACCTTCGCGCACGCCCATGTCACGAATGCGGTGAAGCTCACCCGGGCACCCTGCTCTTCCCAGCGCTTCTTGTTCTCCCTCCGGATCCGGTCGACCCGCGAGAAGTCCACTTCGATGAAGGAGTGGACGTGGGGAGCCACCCGCTTGGCCAACACCATGTGATCCGCCGTCAGGCGCCGGATCTTGTCCATGGGCTCCACCCGGTCGTTCTGCCCCACCGGGAATTCCGGATGCTGAACCTCACCGTAGAAGCGGGTCCAGAGGTCGGAGGGAGCCCCTGCCGCCGGAGCGGGCGCCGGGGTGGGTTTGGAGGCCGGGGCGGCCGGCTCAGGCCGGGCGGGGGCTTCGTCCTTCGTCTCCAGAAAGGCCAGGACATCGTCCTTGGTCACGCGACCTGCGTGGCCCGTGCCCGGGATCTCCTCCAAGTTCAGGCCGTGTTCCTGGGCCATCCGCCGGACCACCGGGGTGGAGCGGGTCCTGAGGCGCTCCTCGGCCGTGCCCGGCTCTCCGTCCTTGGAAGCGGCAGCCGGGGCAGCGGCAGCCGGGGCAGAAGCCGGCTCCGCCGCCGGAGCGGGCTCGGACCCGGGTGCCGGATCTCCGGCCGGCTCAGCTTCCTCCTCCGCGGCGGCCGGAGCCGGAGCGCCCCCCTCCGTGTCGATGAAGGCCACGATAGTGCCCACCTCCACGGTTTCCCCTTCCTCGACAGCCACCTCCACCAGGGTGCCGGACTGAGGAGCGGGGATCTCCGCGTCGACCTTGTCCGTCGATATCTCCAGGATGGGCTCATCCCGCTCGACGGAGTCGCCCACCTGCTTCAGCCACTTGGAAACGGTGCCCTCGGCGATGGACTCGCCCATCTGAGGCATCGGGACTTCAATTCGCGCCACGTTCCTTTCTCCGGCTTCCGGTGTTCAGGATGGCAGTGCGGCTCCGACCCAAGGTCATGAGTCTAAGCCGTACTCAGTAGTTTGCAAGGTAGCGCAGGGCCTGGGAGATCTCCGGCACCTGCGGGAGGTAGTAATCCTCCAGCGGGCCCGAATACGGTACGGGCGCGTCGATCGCCGTGACCCGGAGGATCGGTCCGTCCAGCCACTCGAAGGCCCGCTCGTTGACCCGCATGGCGATTTCTCCGGCGATCCCTCCCGTCCGGGTATCCTCGTGGACCACTAGGAGCTTGCCCGTTCGCTTCACGCTCTCCACGACGGTGTCGTCGTCCAGAGGCAGGAGAGTTCTCAGATCCAGCACCTCCACCTCCATCCCCTCCTCGTCGGCGAGGATCTCGGCCGCTTCCACGCTACGGTGGACCATCATTCCGTACGTGACCACGGTCACGTCGCTTCCTTCCCGAGCGGTGCGGGCCTTTCCCAGGGGCACCACGAAGTCGTCGTCGGGAAGCGTCTCTCTCAGGTAGGGGGCCCGGTAGAGGCCCTTGTGCTCCTCGAAAATCACGGGCGCATCATCCCGGATCGAGGCCCGAAGGAGGCCCTTGGCATCGTAGGCCGTGCTCGGATAGACGATCTTGAGGCCAGGGGTGTGAAAGAATGCCATCTCCACGTTCTGGGAGTGGAAGGGGCCGCCCCGGTTCCCTCCCCCGACGGGTCCCCGAATCACCAGGGGCTGGGGACCGCTTCCTCGGTAGAGGGAGGTAGCGATGTAGTTCGTAATCACATCGTAGGCCGGTGCCACGAAGTCCATGAACTGCATCTCCACCACGGGCCGCAAGCCCATGTGGGCAGCACCCGATGCCGCCCCGGCGAAACCCGCCTCCGAGATGGGTGTGTCGATGACCCGTCCGGACCCGAAGTAGTCCAGAAACCCCCGTGTGACCTTGAAGGCTCCACCGTAGACGGCGATGTCCTCCCCCATGAGGAACACGCCCTCATCCGCTTCCATTTCTTCGAAGAGGCCTTCGGAGATGGCCTCCAGAAAGGTGACGGCCTCGCCCCGAGCCGTCTTGGTCACATGCTCCGGCTTTTCGCTCGTCTTCGTCAGGTTCCCTGAATTCTCAGTCGTCACGGTCCGTCCACTCCACCCTCAGGTCACGAAAAACCGGACGCCCTGGAGGAAAGGGTCCGGTGGCGATATACGGGCATGGATGGGACGAAATCGGGTGGCGAACGGCTCACCCGGGGCGCCGAGGGCGCCCGAGTGGAGTGCTCCGGATGGGGAACGGGAGGAACGCTGGGACCACCGCCCCCCCGGTTCACCGAAAGAACCTCACGACCCCTCGGGGGAGGGGTCCTGCGGGGTGCCTCCGGGAGGTCCTTCCTCCACCGGTGGAGCGCCTTCCTGTGGCGGGAGGCCCTCTGCGGGTGGAGCCTCACCTCCCGGAGCCACTGGGGTCGGCTGCGCCGGCGCATCCATGTCGTCCAGGAGGATGGATCCGGGCTCCTGAGTTCGGGACGACATGATGGACAGGATCAGGGAGAGGACCATGAACGTGGCCCCGGCCGTCCAGCTCGCCCGGACGAGAAAGGTGGTGGCCTGGCGTCCCCCCAGGACGCCTTCGGTGGCCGTCACGCCGCCACCCATGGCCGCCAGCCCCCCGCCCTTTCCGGCCTGGAGCAGGATCACGACACAGAGGAAGATCCCGACCAGCACGAGGAGAGTCAACAAAAATGCGAACATACAGCGTTTCGCCCGCTTCCGGAGTTACCGGTCCCTCCCGTCGGAAGGCCCTCAGCGGATAAAGCTCGTCCCACCCCAAAGGGGTGTCAACCCGATTTCCGTCCCCCCGACCCAGCCGCCACGATGGCGGCGAACGATTCCGGATCCAAGCTGGCACCCCCCACCAGCACGCCGTCCACGTTCGGAGCTTCCATGAGTCCGGCTGCATTTTCCGGTTTCACGCTTCCCCCGTAAAGGATGGGAATCTCGCGGGCCTGTTCGTGGCCCAACACCTCCGCCAAGGTGCCCCGTATGTTCCCGTGGGCTCGGCTCACGTCCTCGGGAGTGGCCGTTCGCCCCGTACCGATGGCCCAAACGGGTTCGTACGCAAGCCGGATCCCCGGGCCTCCCGCATGACCCGAAGCCCCCTCCAGAACGTGTTCCACCTGCCGACGAAGGACCTCTTCCACCCGTCCGTCCTCCCGCTCCTCCAGGGTCTCTCCCACACACGCCAACGGCTCCAGCCCGTGCTCCAGTGCGGATCGCACCTTCCGGGTCACGTCCGCGTCCGTCTCCCCGAAGTGCGCCCTTCGCTCGGAGTGACCCACCAGGACGTGGCGGATCTCCAGCTCCACGAGCATGGGTGGGGAGATCTCGCCGGTGTACGCCCCCTCCGTCTCCCAATGCATGTTCTGGGCACCGAGCTCCACTCCGCCGTTGCTCGTCAAGGCTTCCCGGGCAGCGGGGATCGAGAGGGCCGGTGGAAAGATCAGAACGCGGGGTTCCTCCTCCATTCCGGTGGGAGGCCGATACTTTCGGAGGAAGGACCGGGCGGACTCCGGCCCGTGATGCATCTTCCAGTTTCCCGCCACGATCATGGCTCTCATACCCCCTTCCCCCGAACGATCACGATGTGCTCCCCGGCCCGGCCGTCTCGGGTTCGCGCGCCTCCAGAACCTCCACTCCGGGCAAAACCTTGCCGGCCAAAAGCTCCAGGGAGGCCCCACCTCCGGACGAGACGTGGCTCATGGCTTCCGCCACCCCGGCCGCCTCCGCGGCCGCCGCCGAATCACCCCCACCCACCACGCTCACCGTGCCCCCCCGGGTGGCCTGGGCAAGGACCTCGGCCACTCGTCGAGTGCCTTGGTCGAAGGGAGGGACTTCGAAGACCCCCATGGGACCATTCCACACCACGGTTCCGGCTTTCGCCAGCTCCTCGCCGTAGAGCCGGACCGTCTCCGGCCCGATGTCCGCTATCCGGTCCTCCGGCCGGATTGCGTCCCGGGCCCGCACCTCCACCTCCACACCCCGCTCGATCTCCGGCGCCACCACGCAGTCCACGGGGAGGAGGAGGCGGTCCCCCGTTTCCTCCAGGATCTCCCGGGCCAACGGGACCCGGTCCTCCTCCACCAGGGAACGTCCCACCTCGAGGCCCAGGGCCCGGAGGAAGGTGTTCGCCATGGCCCCCCCTACGAGGAGTCGATCGACCCGCTTGAGCACCGCGTCGACGACCTCGATCTTGCCCGAGATCTTCGCGCCTCCCAGGACCGCCACGAAGGGCCGGCCCGGATCCCTGAGCGCTTCGTCCAGGAAACGGAGCTCTCGGGCCATGAGAAAGCCCGCTACGGCGCGTCCCCCTTTCTTCCGGATCTGCTGGGCCACACCCACCGTGGACGCATGAGCCCGGTGGGCCGACCCGAAGGCGTCCGAGACGAAGTGGTCGCCCAGGGACGCCAATACTTCCGCGAACCCAGGGTCGTTCTTCGTTTCCCCCGGCTCGAAGCGGACGTTTTCCAGAAGGGCCACATCCCCTTCCCCCAACTCGTCCACCGCGTCCTGGACCGCCCGGGATTCCGGGCTCTCCTCCAGGAAGCGGACCGGGGCCCCCAGGAGGTTTTCCAGCTCCCGGGCCACCGGCGCCAGCGTGGTCGCCGGATCACCCTTCCCGCCGGGACGCCCCAGGTGCGAGGCCAGGATCAGCCTTCCACCGGCCCGCCTCAGATCCACCAGGGTGGGAAGGGCACCTCGGATACGACTCGCGTCCGTAACCCGGCCGCGATCGTCCAGTGGCACGTTGAAGTCGACCCGGAGGAAGATTCTGCGTCCCCGGAGCACTTCCGTGGGAAGGTCCTCCACGGTAAGACGCGAAGCGAGCCCGCCCTCGCCGGATCCCTCCCGCTTCACCCCACGGTCCGGTCCCATGGAACTCAACCGCCGTCCGGGAGCCGCTCCCCGACGTAACGGGTCAGGTCCACCACCCGGCACGCATAGCCCCACTCGTTGTCGTACCAGGAAAGCACCTTCACCATCCGGCCCTCCATGACGTTGGTGCTCAGGAGGTCGACCACGGAGCTCAAGGGGTTGCCCACGTAGTCCACCGAGACCAAGGGCTCGTCCGAGACCCCCAAGATACCTTTCAGCTCCCCCTCCGACTTGCGCCGGAAGAGGTCGTTCACCGCCTCCACATCGGTCTCCTGGTCCACTTCGGCCACCAGATCCACGAGGGAGACGTCGGCCGTGGGCACCCTGATCGCCCCACCGTCCAGTCGGCCCTTCAACTCCGGAATCACCAGGGCCGTGGCTCGAGCCGCCCCGGTGGTGGTCGGAATCATGGAGACCGCAGCCGCCCGCGCCCTCCTCAGGTCCTTGTGCGGGCTGTCCAGGACCGACTGATCGTTCGTGTAGGCGTGGATCGTAGTCATGAATCCCCGACGGAGGCCCAGTTCGTCCAGAAGGACCTTCGCCACAGGAGCCAGGCAATTGGTGGTGCAGCTTGCGTTGGAGATGATGTGGTGTTCGTCGGGGTCGTAGCGATCCTGGTTCACCCCCATGACCACCGTCAGGTCGTCCCCCTTCCCAGGCGCACTGATTACCACCTTGCGCGCTCCAGCCTCCAGGTGCTTCCCGGCTCCCTCCCGGCCCGTGAAGCGGCCGGTGGATTCCACAACCACGTCCACCCCCAGGCGTCCCCACGGAAGGGTGGACGGGTCCCGTTCACTGAAGACCCGGACCTCCCGGCCGTCCACGGTCAATCCGTCCCCCGACGGGTCGACTTGTCCCGGATAGGTTCCGTGGACCGAGTCGTACTTGAAAAGGTGGGCCAGAGTGGCGCTGTCGGTCAGGTCGTTCACCGCCACGACTTCCAGCTCTCCCGCCTGCTCCAGAACTCGGCGCACGACGAGCCGGCCGATCCTTCCAAATCCGTTCACTCCCACCCGAATCGTCATCTGAACCACCCCTCCCCTGGTGTTCTCGCGTATGGTCCCCGGTCCGGACACCGTCCCGGAGGCCTCGGACCGCCGCTCCCTCGCGGGGTCACGTACGGTCCTGGAAAGTCAACGTTCACCCGGCCCAACCGGAGCGGGTCAGAGCCCGCCCGAAGGCCACGAGGACCACATGTGCCGCTCCCCCGGCCACCAACGTCTGGGCCGCCGCTCCCGCCGTGGCCCCCGTGGTCAGCACGTCATCAACGAGCAGCACGTGGCGTGCCATCACGCGTCGGGGTCCGTCCAACTGGAAAGCTCCGCTCACGTTAGCCCGGCGTTCCGACGGCTGCAAGCCGACCTGGGTGGCTCCTGTCTCCTCCCTCACGAGCCCGGTCCAGAGAGGCAGGTTTCGGGCCCGAGCGTATTCCCGGGCCAGAAGCTCCGCCTGGTTGTAACCCCGGGCCAGAAGCCGCCGGCGGGTGGTGGGCATGGGTACCACCAACCACCTTCCGGAGACCGGACTCGATCCCGTGGGCACCGGCACATCCAGGTTCGCCATCCGCCGGGCCATGAAGGACGATAGGCGCCACCACCCCTCGTACTTCAGTCCATGAACGAGACGATCCGCAGGCGGCTCCAAAACCGCCGCGCACCGTGCCGCCGCCAGGGCCTCCGGCCAGTCACCGCACTCGGAACATTCGCTTCCGTCGTCCCGTCCGGTTCCACGCGGGAAGTCGCAACGGCCGCATCGAGGGGCCGGCGGGCGTCGGACCCGGGTCCGGCACGCAGGGCACAACGGAACGTTCGTCGCCACACCCCCGTAGGGCCCACGGCATCCGGCGCATGCAGATGGGAGGAGGAAGGATCCCACACGCCGGAGGCCCTTCCTCAGAGCTGTTCCGCCCGTCACCCCTCGGACCCGTCGTCCAGGACCTGTCGCATGGCGGCCAATGGTGCGGAGCGATTCCACCACCGGGCGAAGGAGGCCGCGCCCTGCCGAACGAGCATCTCCCGTCCGTCCACCGCCGGGATGCCCGCAGCCCGGGCGTGGAGGACGAAGGGCGTCTCCTTCCGTCCGTAGACCAGGTCCATGACGCCGCCCACGGCTTCCAGCTTCTCCAACGCCACGGGCAGCGGGTCTTCGGGCCTCAGACCCAGTCGAGTCGCATTCACCACCAGCTCGAACTCACGGTCTTCCAGGTCCGACACGGACTCGGCCACCCGGGCCCGGTCCCCCCCGATCCTCCGGGACATGACCCGGGCCCGTTCCAGGGTTCGGTTCAGTATGACGACCTCGCCCACTCCCTCGTCCAGGAGGGAGACCAGGGCGGCCCGAGCCGCTCCTCCTGCACCCAGGAGAAGGACCCGCGCCCCTGCGACCCCTGTGGGCCGGAAGACGTGGAGGGCCTCCCGGAATCCTTGCACGTCGGTATTGTCACCGTACAGGGTCCCGTTCTCGCTCCAGAACGTGTTGCACGCCCCGGTCCGTCGCACCGCCTCCGAGGCTTCCTCCACCACCGCCGCCGCCCGTTCCTTATGCGGTAGCGTCACGTTTCCCGCGCCACCGGCCCGCGCCAGGGCTCGGATCAGCGTGGGCACATCCTCCCCGTCACAGCGAAAGGCCACGTAGATCGCGTCCAGCTCCGCCTCCGCCAGGGCCGCATTCTGGATCAGAGGCGAAAGGGAGTGTTCGACGGGGTCACCCAGCACGGTCAGGATCCGGGTGGCCGCGGTCACCTGAACCCCGGAAAGCACGGGGCTCACGGCTTGAGCACGGGCTCGAGTCGAGCCAGAACCCCCTCGAGGAGCTCCTCGAGCTCCCTGCATACCTCCTCGTACACCTCGTCGCCCCCACCCACCGGGTCCACCACCCCCTTCAGCTCCTCGGAACGCTCCTCCTCGCCCCGTGCGAAAGCGGTGATCAGGGCACCCTTTCCCTCACCTCCCAGCTCCCGGACCTGCTCCAGGTGGAGGGGAGACATGGTGAGGATCAGATCGGCTCGCTCCACCTCCCCCACGTCCAGGGGACGGCTTCCGTGGTGGCGGAGGCTCAAGTCACGCCGCTCCGCGGCCCTGACCGCCCCCGGGCTGGCCGGAAGGCCCGGCATGGCGGCCACTCCACTCGAGCGAACCTCCACCTCCCGCCAGCCGCGTTGCTTCAACGCCGAGCGGGCCAGGACCTCAGCCATGGGGCTACGGCATGTATTTCCCGTACAGACGAACAGGAGCCGGAATGGCTCCCCGTCTCCTTCCTCCACATCTCGATCTTCGTCGTCACTCATCGATTTTCGGCACCACCTTCTCGAGTTCCCGTTTCGTGACCGCCCCCGTACGGAGAATTCTAGGGTGGTCGGTCGTACAATCCACGAGCGTGGACGGAGGAGAGGCATCCAGCGGACCTGCGTCCAGGAGCGCCCACGGACCCTCCGAGCCCTCCAGAACCCGGGTCAGTGCTTCCGGATCCGTGGCCGGCGGGTCCCCCTTCCGATTCGCGCTCGTGGATGTGATGGGCTCTCCCAGCCGATCCACGATGCCCGCCACGTCCGACCGGGATGTCCTGCGTACGGCCACACCTCCACCCCCTCCGCGTACCTGTTCGGGAAACGCACCCGTCTCGTCCCGGAGGACCAGGGTGAGGGGCCCGGGCCAGAACGCACCGGCCAACCTTCGCGCTGGCTCCGTCCACGTCAGATCCCTCCATCCGGACCACCTTTCGTCGGAAGGAACGAGGAGGAGAAAAGCTTCCCCTTCTTCCCGCGACTTGAATCGGGCCAGTCGGCCCAGGGGCTGGGTGCGGAGAATGCAGCCCAGACCGTATACCGTCTCGGTGGGATGGGCCAGGAGTCCCCCTTCCCGGAGGTGATGAACCAAAGCCCTTCCTTCCTCGTCCTGGAGCGGCCGAGCCACCGCCTCCACCTTGAGGATCACCGGACGGACGCTCCCCCGTCGGGCCGGCGAAGGAGATGCTCCGCCACGGCCACGTCATCAGGGTGCGTGACCTTCAGATTCCAGGCGCCTCCTTCCACCATTTCCACGGGAAGTCCCAGGGCCGACACGAGCGATGCATCGTCCGTGGCCCGGGACACGGAGGCCCCTTCCTCCCAGTAGGCCCGTCGGAGCCAGGACCCAGGAAAGATCTGGGGTGTCTGCGCCCGCCAAAGCCGGCTCCGGTCGGGAGTGTCGATGACGAGCCCCTCGGCGTCGGTCTCCTTGAGCGTGTCCACCACCCGCCATCCGGCCACGCCTCCCCGCCCCCCTTCGGCCACCTGCAAGCATCGGTCCAGAACCCCTCGGTCCACCAGAGGGCGGGCGCCATCGTGGACCCCGACGAAGTCGGGCAGGGGCTCCAACGCCGCCAACGCCGCCTTCACCGAGGCCCCCCGGGTGTCTCCCCCGGCCACCACCATCAGCCGGGCATCTCCCAGCTCCCGGAGCCAGGTGGGTGGATCTCCCGCCTCCTCCGGATGGAGAGCCACGGCGATCTTCCCGACTCGGGGGTGCGCCAGGAGTGGGCGAAGGGCGTGCAGAAGAAGGGGCTCCCCCAGAAGGTGGATGCCGGCCTTGCGAACCCCACCCATCCGGCTTCCCCCGCCGGCGGCGGGGACGGCCATCGCCAAATCCGCCATCCCCTCCGGAGCCATTTCGTTTCTCGACCCCCGCTCGCGGCTCTCAGAACCCTCTCTCCCTTCGTCCCCCTCTCCCATCACCTCCACTCCATTCCCATCAGAACGGATCGTCCTCCCGGTCCGGTGCCCGGAAGGGGCCGCCGCTTCCGGGCGCCGCCGCGTCCGCGGCCGGTGGAGCCTCGTCGGGCTCGTCCGCCAGTTCGTCGAACCGTGTGTACGACTTGTGGAAGTAGAGGGGAACGGCTCCCGTGGGCCCGTTCCGTTGCTTGCCGATGATGAGCTCCGCCCGACCCTCCAGGGAGTTCCCATCTCGGTCGGTGGGGCCATGGTAATACTCGGCCCGGTACAGGAACATGACCAGATCGGCATCCTGCTCGATGGAGCCGGAGTCCCTGAGGTCCGAGAGCTGTGGACGGTGATCGGTCCGCTGCTCCGGGCCCCGGGAAAGCTGGCTGAGGGCGAGAACCGGAACTTCCAACTCCCGGGCCAGGGCCTTCAGGCCCCGTGAGATCTCGCTCACCTCCTGCTGTCGGTTCTCGGTGCTCCGATTTCCGGCCATGAGCTGCAGGTAGTCGATGATCAGGATGCTCACATCCGATTCGGCCTTGAGTCTTCGGGCCTTGGCACGCATCTCGAGAACGGTGCTCCCGGGGGAGTCGTCGATCCAGATGGGCGCCGTGTTCAGCTTTCCGGCTGCGGCGGCGAGCCTTTGGTACTCCGCTGGAGTCAAGCGGCCGGTCCGGAGCTTCTGGGCGTCCACCCGGCCTTCGGCGCAGAGGAGGCGCTGCACGAGCTGTTCCTTGGACATCTCCAGGGAGAAGATGGCCACCGGAACCTCGTGGCCGATGGCGGCGTTCTGAGCCACGTTGAGCACCCAGGAGGTCTTCCCCATGGCCGGGCGGGCGGCCACGATGGCCAGGTCGCCCTTCTGAAAGCCGGTCGTCATGCGGTCCAGCGTGGTGAAGCCCGTGGGAACCCCCGTAAGGCCCCCCGAGGCCTCCTGGAGCGTCTCGATGTGCTCGAAGGTGGGCCAGAGGATCTCCTTGATCCAGACGAAGCCGGTCCGGTCCTGGGTCTCGGACACCTGGAAGACCCTCTGCTCCGCCAGGTCCACCACCTCCTCCACGGAACGGTCTCCCTGCTCGTAGACGTCCCGAATGATCTTGGACGACGCCTCCACCAGCCGGCGCAGAACGGCCTTTTCGCGGACGATCCTGGCATGGTACTCGATATTCGCCGCCGTGGGCACGGCGTCCAGGAGCTCGGCGATGTACTCCATGCCCCCGACCTGCTCCAACTCCTCCGTACGCTCCAAGTGGTCCCCCAGGGTGACCACGTCCACCACCGTGTCCTGTTCGAAGAGGCGAACCATGGCCCGGAAAAGCCGTCGGTGCCCCTCCCGGTGGAACATGGAGTCATTCACCGTCTCCACCACCCGTGGGATCGACTCGGGATCGATGAGCATCCCGCCGAGGACCGACACCTCGGCCTGTGGAGAGTAGGGGGGTTCCCGGTCGAAGACTCCGCCGGAACGCGCGTTCGGCCCTCCTTCTCCCCCGGCGGAGGAGTCCGAGGCGGCAGGGTGCGCTCCGAGCGGGGGGCCCTGGATCGGAGGAGACTCATCCACCATGGAGGACCTGCCTGAGGAGTTGGAGATCGTTCCAGGTGGCCTGCGTCCAGCCCCGGTTCCGGAGGAGGGCCGCAGGATGGTACGTCACCACCAGCGGGGTTCCATGGTACGTATGCACGGAGCCCCGGAGGCGCCCGAGCGGTCGGTCCATGCCGGTAAGGAGCTGGGCCGCGAAGGTCCCCACTGCCAGGATCACCTCCGGCTCCACCAGCTCGATCTGCCGGAGGAGGTAAGGGGAACAGCTTTCGAGCTCGTCCTGGAGGGGATCCCGGTTCCCCGGGGGGCGGCACTTGAGGACATTACAGATATAGACGGACTCGCGCCGGGAAAGGTCCACGGCCGCCAGGAGGAGATCCAGAAGGCGGCCGGCCCGTCCCACGAACGGAAGTCCGGTCCGGTCCTCCTGCTCGCCGGGCGCCTCGCCCACCACCATGACCTGAGCGTTCGAAACACCGTCCGAGAAAACCACCTGGGTCCGACCTTGAGCCAATCGGCAGCGGGTGCAGCCCAAAGCCTCAGCCTTCAGGATCTCGTACGGATCCTGGGAGGCGCTCGTTTCCGACGGATTTCGGGCGATCGTCGGGTCCTCGGACCCGCTAGCTGAAACGGCCGCGGAGCTCTCACCCTCCGGTGCGCGTTTCCCGGTCCCGGGCGCCGGACCTTCCGCATGGCCCGTGTCGCCTCCCTCCGGCCGGAACGCGGCAGCCTCCAGGACACGCCGGCGGGTGAGCGTGTCCAGAATGAGCGGGTCCATCCCCATTTCGCTCCTCTGGCGTAGGTACCGGGCGAAGGCTTTCCGGTCCGTCATGGCCGTCCCGTCACCACCGCCGCGCGGCCACCTTCAGGGCCCGTTCCAGAATCTCCTCGGCCACTTGATCCTTGGAAAGAAGGGGGAGCTCCTCCTCCCCTCCCCCGGCATGGAGGATGAGGACCCGGTTCGTATCCACCTCGAAGCCGGCGCCCGGGGCCCGGGCGTCGTTGGCCACGATCAGGTCGAACCCCTTCTCCTCCAGCTTTCGGCCGGCGCCTTCCCTCAGCGCATCCGTCTCAAGGGCGAAACCCACGGTGACCGTCCCGGCCCCCAGGAGTGGCCGGACCTCCTGGGAGACGTCCGGGTTGGCCTCCAACTCCACCTGGAAGCGAGGCCCCGACCGGCTCCTCTTCACCTTCTCGTCGTGCGGTGCCGCCGGTCGGTAATCGGCCACGGCCGCAGCGTAGATGACGAGATCCGCCCGTTCCGCACGTTCCCGAACCGCTTCCACCATCTCCAGAGCGGTCTCCACAGCCACCCATTCCACCCCGGGCGGCGCGTCCAGTTGCGAAGGCCCCGAGACCAAGGAGACCTCACCGCCTCTCCTCCAAGCCGCTCGAGCCAACGCTTGTCCCATCCGGCCCGAGGAACGATTTCCCAGATAGCGGACCGGATCCAGTGGCTCCCGGGTGGGACCCGCCGTGATGAGGACCCTGCGCCCCTCCAGATCCGGGCTTTCCAAAGCCCGGCCCACGTGTTCCACGAGCTCGTCGGGTTCCAGCATCCGGCCCGGACCCTCCCCTTCCCCGTATGCGAGAGGGCCCGACCCGGGCCCCGCCACACGGTATCCCAACACCTCTTCCAGGTGCTGCAAGTTCGCACGGGTCTGGGGGTGATCGAACATCCGGTCGTTCATGGCGGGGGCCACGATCACCGGGGCCCGGGTAGCCAGGAGGATGGTGGTGAGCAGGTCGTTCGCCCTTCCTTGGGCGGCCCGGGCCACGAAATCGGCCGTGGCGGGCGCCACGAGAACCGTGTCGGCGTCCCGGGCCACGCGGATGTGGAGGGCGGCCCCGCGAGTGGAGAACATGTCGGTGAGGGAGGACCGGCCGGTGACTCCCTCATAGGATAGGGGTGCCACGAACCTGGTCGCCCCCTGGGTCAAGACCACGTCCAACTGAGCCCCCAGGGCGGTGAGGTCCCGGGCGACCTGAACGGTCTTGTATGCGGCGATTCCGCCCGTGACCCCGAGCACCACCCGGCGTCCCCGCCACGGTCGCCGGGGAGCGTGGGCCCTCCCGGGGCTCACCCTACTCCTCTCGCCGCCGCCTGCCCACGAGCCGGAACTCGATCTGCCCGGAAGTCAGGGCCTCCAGGGACCGGGTGGTGAGCTTCTTCTCCTGCCCGATGGGAAGCGTCTCCCTGGGAAGGGCGTTGAGCTCCCGGGCGTACTTGGCCGCCACGAGGACACCCAGATACTTGCTGTCCGTATAGCGTCCCACTTCCTGCGGAGTGAAAACCCTCATCTCGAATCTCCCCTGAATGTGAGTCCTGTACTTCCGTCTACGCCGGCGGCCTCGTTCCGCTCCAACGATCCTGCGGGCGCCCGGAGGCGATCTCGTCTCGGGCCGGGCTCTCTCCCCTCACTCTTCCGATTTCCCCTGCGGCGACCCTGCGCCGCCCCGGGTGCGCTCGAGGAGGATCGCGGAGATCTCCTCGCGAAGACGTTCTACGTCACCCTCCAGATCCCGGATCCGGGTCGGCCGTTGGCTTTCCGCGGCGACCAGGGCCTCCACCCGGGCTACGGCCCGTTCCAGGTCGTCGTTGACGACCACGTAGTCGAACACCGAAGCTTCCGTCATCTCCTCTCGAGCGTTCCGGAGCCGCCGTACGAGCTCGTCTTCGTCCTCGGTTCCGCGGGTGGCCAAGCGGTTCAGGAGAGCTCGGCCCGACGGCGGGAAGACGAAGATCAGAACCGCCTCTGGAACCGCCGTTCGTATCTGTCGAGCGCCCTGTACGTCGATGTCCAGGACCACGTGCTGGCCGCGGTCTTCGGCGTCGCTCAACTCCCGGCGCGGTGTCCCGTACAGGTTGCCGTGGACCCGGGCCCACTCCACCAGCTCCTCACGGCGGATCATCTCCTCGAAGGCGTGCCGGGAAACGAAACGGTAGTCCACTCCGTCCCGCTCCCCTTCCCGGGCTTCCCGGGTGGTGGCCGATACGGAGAAAACGAAGTCCTC
>SKSR01000141.1 GCA_007122885.1 Gemmatimonadota bacterium | reverse complement strand
TCTCCGACGGCGAGGTGGAGGAGGGTGCCGGCTACGATCTGGCCGCCTACCTGGAAGGGGCGGTCCGGGAGCTCCCGGGCGATGACGTGGAGTTCGGCTTTCCGAGAGGGGAGGGGGATGGGGAGGCCCGGCCCGAGAACCGGGCGATCCACCGGTGGTGGTCCGGCTCCGAGGGCCCTTTCGCCCTCCATGTGAGCCTCCACGGGATGAGCTTTGCCACCGGCCCCTGGTTCCTCCTGGACCCGGCGTGGGTCCACCGGGCAGGTCCCCTCATGCGGGCCATGGAGGAACGGGTTCGGGGCCTGGGCTACACCCTCCACGATGTGGAGCGGAACGGGGACAAGGGCTTCGTTCGGATCCGGCCCGGGTTTTCCACCCGGCCCGACTCCCGGCCCATGGCGGAGCACTTCCGGGCCCGGGGAGACGAGGAGACGGCCGCCCTCTTCCGCCCGAGCTCCATGGAGGCGGTCCGGGCCCTGAGCCGGAAGCGTGGGGACCGGACGGATCCGGGCACCCTGACCTTGGTGAGCGAGAACCCCCTCTTCCTTCTGCGGGAGTCGACGGGGGCCTCGGCGCGGGGCTCTGCTGATGCCTCGCCGGAAGAATCGACGGGGGCCGCGGCCAGGGGCTCAGTCGGCGCCTCGGCGCGGACGCCGGGGAGGAGGCCGGAGCCCGAGGAGGTCCGGGAGGCCATGCCCGTCCGGGACCAGATGGAGCTCCAGTGGGGCTACGTTCTGGAGGGCCTCCGGCGGGTCCGGGAGGAGGCGCGGCGTACGGCGTGAGAGGCCGGAGGCGGGCCGTGATCCGAGCAGGAATCGGGCGTACGGCCGCGCCTCCTGAGGCCGTCGAATACCGGCCGGGGCCCTCCGTCCCGCGCCGACCCCTCTGGCACGAATCCCGGACAGCACGGTATATCGAGCCCGGAGCGGAACCCACCGGATTGGAGATCCATGCCCACCTTCCAGGTCGAAGCACCCTACCAGCCCAAGGGTGACCAGCCCAAGGCGATCCGAGAGCTGGCCGACGGCCTCCAGCGGGGGGACCGGTTCCAGACCCTCCTGGGTGCCACCGGGACGGGGAAGACCTTGACCATGGCCCACGTCATCGCCGAGTATGGCCGTCCGGCCCTGGTCATGTCCCACAACAAGACTCTGGCCGCCCAGCTCTACGGTGAGCTCCGGGCTCTCCTGCCCCGGAATGCGGTGGAATATTTCATCTCGTACTACGACTACTACCAGCCCGAAGCGTACGTACCCGCCACGGACACGTACATCGAGAAGGACGCCTCCATCAACGAGGACATCGACCGCCTCCGCCTCCGTGCCACGTCCGCCCTCTTCGAGCGGGAGGACGTGGTGGTGGTGGCCTCCGTCTCCTGCATCTACGGTCTGGGAAACCCGGAGGAGTACCGGGCCCTCATGGTCGAGGCGGAAGTGGGCCAGGAGTTGAGCCGGAACGATTTTCTCCGGGATCTGGTCCAGATCCAGTACAAGCGGAACGACCTGGCCTTCGAGCGGGGACAGTTCCGGGCCCGGGGGGACACGGTGGAGGTCTTCCCGGCCTACGAGGAGCAGGCCATCCGGGTGGAGTTCTGGGGGGACGAGGTGGAGCGGATCACCCGCTTCGACCCGCTCACCGGCGAGCTCATCACTCCCCTGGAGCGGACGGCCATCTATCCGGCGAGCCACTACGTGACCCGCCAACGCACCATCGAGGAAGCCGTTCCCCTGATCCGAGAGGAGATGGAGGACCAGGTGGCCCGCTTCCACCGGGAAGGGAGGGTCCTGGAGGCGCAGCGGCTGGAGAGCCGGACGAACTTCGACATCGAGATGATGCTCGAGATCGGCACCTGCCCCGGGATCGAGAACTACGCTCGCTACATGAGTGGCCGTGAGCCCGGGTCCCGGCCGGCGTGCCTCCTGGACTACTTTCCCGACGATGCCCTGATCATCGTGGACGAGTCCCACGTCTCCCTGCCGCAGATCCAGGGGATGTATCGGGGGGACCGGTCCAGGAAGGAGACCCTGGTGGACCACGGGTTCCGGCTTTCCAGCGCCCTGGACAACCGGCCCCTCACCTACGACGAATGGGAGGGGATGGTACCTCGGGCCGTCTTCGTCTCGGCTACGCCGGGCGAGCGGGAGCTGGCGCTCTCCGGGGGAGTGGTGGTGGAACAGATCATCCGGCCCACCGGCCTGGTGGACCCGGAGGTGGAGGTCCGGCCCGTGGCGGGCCAGGTGGACGACCTCCTGGCCGAGATCCGGGACCGGGCGGAACGGGAGGAGCGGGTCCTGGTGACCACGCTTACGAAGCGCATGGCCGAAGATCTGACCGAGTACCTCCAGGGAGTGGATGTACGGGTCCGGTACATGCACTCGGACATCGATGCCATCGAGCGAATGGAGATCCTCCGGGGCCTCCGGCTCGGCCGCTTCGACGTGCTGGTGGGGATCAACCTCCTCCGGGAGGGGCTGGATCTCCCCGAGGTCTCCCTCGTGGCCATCCTGGACGCGGACAAGGAGGGTTTCCTCCGGGACTCCCGCTCCCTGATCCAGACCATCGGGCGGGCGGCCCGGAACGTGCACGGCAAGGCCATCCTCTACGCCGATCGGATCACCGAGTCCATGCGCCGGTGCATTGACGAGACGAACCGTCGGCGGGAGATCCAGCTGGAGCACAACCGTCGGCACGGCATCACCCCGGAGACGATCCGGAAGAGTGTGGCCGAGATCGAGTTCTCGACCCGGGTGGCCGACGCCAGGGAGAAGCCCCTCCCCAAGGTGGCCGAGCGAGGGAGCGATTACCTGGACGAAGTGAACGAGGAGGAGTACATCAAGATCCTGGAGAAGGAGATGCACGAGGCGGCCGAGGCGCAGGAATTCGAACGGGCGGCGGTTCTGAGGGACCGGATCTTCGAGCTCAAGGCCTCGGTGGGAGCGGGAGGATGAGGACCCGATGATTCTGAAGGAGGAGGATCTGGTCCGCTGGGGAGTGCGGATCGGGGAGGAGGTGGAGGTTCCCGTCTTCATCGGTCTGGAGGGAGCCCTGGGGGCGGGGAAGTCCGTCCTGGCCCGGGCGGTGGCCAGTGGAGCCGGTGTGGAGGGGCCCATGCCGTCGCCCACGTTCAACCTCCTCTTCCGCTATCCCGCCCGGGACGGGGTCGAGGTGGTCCACATGGACCTGTACCGACTCCGGGATCCGGAGGAGCTCTGGGAGCTCGGATGGGAGGAGCTGGGCCAGGGTCCGGAGATCGTCCTGGTGGAGTGGCCGGAGCGGGCGGGACCCCACCTGCCGGAGCACCGATGGTCCATCCGCCTCCGTTCGCCCGAGCCGGGCTCCGATCTCCGGGTCGTGGAGGTGAGCCGGGCCGGAAGCCCCCCGCACCTTCCGGGCTTTCCCGTGACCGTGGAGAGCCGCCCGTGAGCGGAGGGCACGAACGCGACCTCCTCCTGGCCTTCGACACTTCCGGATCCCTGGGCTCCGTCTGCGTGGCCCGGGGCGACCGGATCCTGGCCCGAGGGTTCCTGACCCGCCGGGGGGAACACGCGTCTCACCTGGTTCCCCGTATCCGGGACACCCTCCGGACCGCCGGGGTCGAGATGGGCGACCTGGACGGGGTGTTGGTCGGGGAGGGGCCCGGATCGTTCACCGGCGTCCGCGTGGCGGCGGCTACCGCCAAGGGGCTGACACACGCTCTGGGGGTCGCCCTCTGGCCCGTCTCGAGCCTGGCGGCCGGTGCCGCGTCCGTGGGGGTCCGGGTCCCCCTTCCGGACGAGCCCCTTCCCACCGAGCCGGTGGCCGGGGACCCGTTCGCCGACGAGGAGGACCCGGAAGAGGCCCATTCCTCCGCCGACGGGGCCGGAGGCCTGCCGGAGGGAGACCGGGAGCGGCCTCGCTACGTCCTCTTCGACGCCCGTGCGGACCGGGTCTTCGCGGCGTGCTACAGGTTTCTGCGGGAGCGGTTGGAGCTTCTGGTCCCACCCGGTCCGGACCGGATCGGGGAGCTCCTGGCCGCAGGGCCGCCGGAAGGTGCCCTCTTTTGCGGGGAAGGGGCGCTCCGCCACTCCCCGGAGATCCAGGAGGCGGGCTACCCGGTCCTTTCCCTTCCGGCGGGGCTCCCCACCGCTCAGGGACTCCTCCGGGTCCACCGGATCCTGGGCGAGCGGGCCCCGGAGCCCAGCCCCAACATGTGGGAGCCGGCGTACCTGCGGGAGTGGAAGGGGAGTACCTTCGACGCGGGGGTGTCCGGGTGAGGACGGTGGAGACCTTCCGGGTCCGGCCCATGGAGCCCCGCGATCTTCCGCGGGTGGTGGAGATCGAGGATGCGTCGTTCTCGGACCCCTGGTCCGCCGAGACCTTCCGTAGCCTGGTGGGCCGGAGCGATGTGCTGGGCCGGGTGCTGGAGGTGGGCTCGGTCGAGGGGGACGGCGCCCACCGACGACGGCGGGCGCACCGGTGGCACCGGCCGGAACGGCGCCGCCCGCCGCACCACGGGGATGGGCCCCAACCGGGGAACCGGTCGGGAACGGCGCGCCCGGACGATCCGGGAGTCGGGTCCGACCGGGACCGGAAGGTGGTGGGCCACGGCGTTCTCTGGCTCCTGGGAGTGGACGGGGAGCTGGCCAACCTGGCCGTGGCTCCGGACGCCCGGGGTCGCGGGCGAGGGGGCCGTTTCCTGGACGCCCTCATGGCGGAGGCGAAGGAGCGGGGGGTCCGGACCCTCTTCCTGGAGGTCCGGGACTCCAACGAGCCGGCCCTCGCGCTATACCGTTCCCGTGGATTCATGGAAATCCACCGCCGCCGGGGGTATTACCGGCGGCCCGTGGAGGACGCCCGGGTCCTCATGACGGAGCTTTAGCCACGCGGAGCCCAGCTCGCGGAGCCCCAGCCATGTCCCGTTTTCCCTTCTACCGTCCCCGCCGATTCCGGCGCACCGAGGCCCTCCGGACCCTGGTCCGGGAGACCCGGCCGAGCCCCGAGGG
>SKSR01000013.1 GCA_007122885.1 Gemmatimonadota bacterium | reverse complement strand
GTTCAACGCCTTGGTGGGTGAGGAACGAGCGATCGTCACCGAGGTGCCCGGAACGACCCGGGATGCGCTGGAGGCCGTCGTTTCCGTCGGAGGGTTCCCGTTCAGGCTCGTGGACACGGCCGGACTTCGGGAGACCGAGGAGGTGGTGGAGCGAATGGGCATCGAGGTGGCCCGCCGGTACGTGGACCGGGCGGATGTGATCCTTCTTTGCCTCCCGGCCGGAGAGGAATGGGGTGCGGCGGAGTCGGCCTTCCTGGACCAGGCGCCGCCCTGTCCCGTGATCCTGGTGCGAACGATGGTGGACCGGGAGGAGGGGGTGGCGGGGCCCACCGGAGAAGACGGGCAGGGCCTGGAAGCCACGCTGAGGCTCTCCGCGTGGAGGGGTGACGGCCTTGACGAGCTGGGGGAGACCCTCCCGAAGCTGGTGTACCGAGGGTTGGTGGAGCTGGGTGGTACGGCCCCGGTCCTCACGCGTGAGAGGCAAAGCCGTGGGGTACGGCGGGCCCTGGAGGAGGTCCGTGCCTTCAGGGAGGCGGTAGTGGCGGAGGGAATCCCCCCGGAGGCCGCTTCCGCCCATCTGAAGGAAGCGGAGTCCGCCCTGGAGGAAGTGGTGGGGGCGGTGAGCACCGAGGACATCCTGGATCGGGTATTCCAGGAGTTCTGCATCGGCAAGTGACGGGGGGACAAGGAGGTAGGCGACAGGCCAAGCTGGGAGCCGGGCCCCTGTCCCGCCGGAAGGAGCAGGAAGCATGGTTCACGAGGAAGGAAGGAGGGTGGCGCGGTTCGTGGTTCGGGGCCGGGTGCAGGGAGTGGGATTTCGGTGGTGGACCCGAAACGTGGCCGGCGAGCTTGGGTTGGCGGGATGGGTGAGGAACGTGCCGGACGGCACCGTGGAAGTGGTGGCCGAAGGGGAGGAGGGGGCCGTGGGCTCCCTGGCCGAGCGCCTGAAGGAGGGTCCGCCGCCGGCCCGTGTCGACTCGGTGGAGGAGAGGAAGCACGGAGGAGGTACGGGAAGCGGCCGCTTCGAGATCAGGACCTGACCACGAGCTGGTCGGATCCGGAAGCAGGAGGGGGAAAGTGATGGAGCAGCGTTACGGGGTCATCGTGGTGGGCGGGGGGCACGCCGGGACGGAGGCGGCGGCCGCCTCCGCCCGGTTGGGTGTGCCCACCCTGATGATCACACCGGACCTGGGGCGGATCGGGCAGATGAGCTGCAATCCGGCCATCGGAGGGGTGGCGAAGGGAATCGTGGCCCGGGAGGTGGACGCCTTGGGCGGGGTGATGGGGCGGGCCACGGACGCCTCGCGGATCCAGTTCCGCATGCTGAACGCGTCCCGCGGTCCGGCGGTCCGGGGGCCGCGAGCCCAGTGCGACCGAACCCTGTATCCCCGGGCCGTTCGCCGGGTCCTGGACGGACTGGAAGAGCTGGACCTATTCCAGGAGCTCGTGACGGAGCTGGTCCTGGAGGAGGGGGATTCGGAGAACCCGACGGGTTGGAGGCTGAATACGCGGGGTGGGCTCACCTTCCGTGCTCCGACGGTGGTGGTGACGGCGGGAACGTTCCTGAGGGGGCGGATTCACGTGGGGCACGGGGAGGCCGTCGGCGCGGGTCGAGCCGGAGAGGCGGCTTCCCTGGAGCTGGCTGAAGCCCTGGAGGCGCGGGGACTCGAGATGGGGCGGTTCAAAACCGGGACCCCGCCCCGGGTGGACGGTCGCACGGTGGACTTCCGGCGCCTGGAGCGGCAGGAAGGGGACCCGGGCGATTTTCGCTTCAGCGCCTACAGTCGGGAGGACGTGCCCGAGCAGCGACCGTGCTGGATCGCGTGGGCGGGTGAGGGCCTGAAGGAGGTGGTGCGGGAGAACCTCTCGGAGAGCGCCCTGTACGGGGGGGAGATCGCCGGACAGGGGCCCCGGTACTGTCCCTCCATCGAAGACAAGGTGGTCCGCTTCCCCGACTCCCCCCGGCATCAGGTCTTCCTGGAGCCAGAGGGGCTCGAGACCACGGAGCTGTACGTGAATGGCTTGTCCACTTCCCTTCCGGCCGACGTACAAGTGGAATTCCTGAGGACGATCCCGGGACTGGAGCAGGCGCGGATCACCAAGGTCGGGTACGCCATCGAGTACGACTATTTCCCGCCGCACCAACTCTCGCACACCCTTGAGGTCCGGGCCCTCCCGAACCTCTACTTCGCCGGGCAGATCAACGGAACGACGGGCTACGAGGAGGCGGCGGGTCAGGGGGTGATCGCCGGAGCGAACGCTGCCCTCCGCGTTCTGGGGCGGGAGCCCCTGGTGCTGGAGCGGGATGAGGCCTATATCGGCGTTCTTATCGACGATCTGGTGACGAAGGGAGTGGACGAGCCCTACCGCCTCTTTACCTCCCGGGCCGAATTCCGGCTCTTGCTGCGGCAGGACAACGCAGTGGCCCGCTTGGGCCCCCGGGCCCGGGAAGTGGGGCTGCTTTTGCCGGATCAACTCCAAGCCCTGGAGGAACGGGAAGGGCTGGAGGAGGAGGTGGAGGAGTGGTTCCGGAACACGGCCCTTTCTCCGGAGGCGGTGGCCGAGCTACTCAGCGAAGCCGGCACCTCCCCGATCTCGGAGCCCACGCGGGCCGTGGAGCTCCTGAAGCGACCGGAGCTCAGCGGGGAGGCTCTTGCCCGAGCGGGAGGACGCCGGGTCGCCGGAGCGGTGGCTCGGGATGCTTTGGCCGCGGTGGAGGTGGCCGTCAAGTACGAAGGGTATGTACGGCGCGAGGAGGCACGGGCCCGAAGGCTCCGAGAACAGGCGGAGTTCGCCTTGCCGGAAAACGCCCCGTACGGCCGGATGAGGACGCTCTCGAAGGAGGCGCGGGAAAAGCTGGAGCGCGTTCGGCCCGCCAATGTGGCCCAGGCGTCCAGGATCCCGGGAGTATCCCCCGCGGATGTACAGAACCTGGTGATGGAGGTGCGGAGGCTGAAGGAGGGGAAGGCGGAGGGCGCTGTGCCGACGTAGGGGCGAGACCCGGAGCTCGGCAGTGTTCCACGTGGAACACTCGGCCCGGAACTCCCCCTGCAGGCCTGTTCCCTCCTTCAGTTTACCGATCCACCCGGCCGGGCCCTTCCCCTCCCCTCGCTTTTCCCTCCCTCGACGGCCCGGTTATATTCGGAGCCCGGAAGCCCCGGAAGCCCCGGAAGCCCCGGAAGGCTCACCGGAACGCGAGCTGGCGCCCACCCAACACCTCCCACTCTGACTTGATCATGGCTCGAATCATCGCGATCGCGAACCAAAAGGGAGGGGTGGGAAAGACCACCACGGCCATCAATCTGGGTGCCTCCCTTGCGGTCGCTGAGCGGCGGACCTTGATCGTGGACATGGACCCACAGGGAAACGCCACAAGCGGACTGGGAACGGCCGGGTCCGACGCGGGCCCAGGGGTCTACGGTGTCCTGGTGGGGGGTGAGCCCACCGAGGCGGTGACGATCGAGTCCATTCATTTCCCCCACCTGGATCTGATCCCGTCGAGTCGGGACTTGGTGGGCGCGGAGATCGAGTTGGTGGAGGCCGAGGGAAGGGAGGGGATCCTCCGGGAGCGCCTCGCTCCCGCCCGGGAGGAATACGACTACATTCTGGTCGATTGTCCTCCGTCCCTGGGGTTGCTCACCCTGAACACCCTCGTGGCCGCCGATTCGGTCCTCATCCCCATCCAATGCGAGTTCTACGCCTTGGAGGGATTGAGCCAGCTTCTCAACACCGTCCGGCTCGTCCAACGGGGCCTCAATCCGTCGCTGGACATCGAGGGTGTTCTCCTCACCATGCACGATCGGCGGTTGAACTTGTCCAGGCAGGTAGCCGACGAGGCGCGGGACTACTTCGGAGACCGGGTTTTCGAGACCATGATCCCCAGAAACGTCCGCCTCGCCGAGGCCCCGAGCTTCGGTGAGCCCATCGTCCAGTACGATGCGGTCTCCGTGGGGGCGAGGAGCTATATAGCGCTGGCACAAGAGGTTATGGCCCGAAGCCCGACGACTGGAGACCGATCTGCGGGGCTCGCCCGTGGTGTTGCCGGGGAGGTTGGATCCCGATGAGCAGGAATCGAAAGCAACGGCTCGGTCGCGGTCTCGGGGCCCTCCTCGGGGAAGGGGCTCTGGATGCGGAGGCGCCGCCGGGCGAGGACGGTGAGCCGATCCGGACCTTGTCGGTCTCCGCCGTGGACCCGAACCCCTACCAGCCCCGGAAGGAGTTCTCCGAAGAGGAGCTGACGGAGCTGGCCGAATCGATTCGTGAGAACGGCCTTCTGCAGCCGCTGGTCGTCCGACCGGACCCCGGCGAACGGGACCGATTCCAGCTCGTGGCCGGCGAACGACGGCTTCGGGCGGTGGGGCGCCTGGGTTGGAGCAAGGTGCCTGCAGTCGTCCGGGAGATCGACGATCGTGCCCTCCTGGTCCTCGCACTGGTGGAGAACCTTCAACGGGAGGCCCTGGGGCCCCTGGAAGAGGCGGAGGGATACCGAGCCCTTACTGAACAGTTCGAGTTGACCCAGGGGGAAGTGGCTCAAGCCGTCGGCAAGGATCGCTCAACGGTGGCCAATATGCTCCGCCTCCTTCGCCTTCCCCCCTCCGTGCGACGCTACGTGGATGAAGGGTCCCTCCAAATGGGGCACGCCCGAGCACTCCTCTCCCTGGAGGACCCGGGGCGGGCGGCGGACTTGGCCCGGAGGGCTGTGGAAAACGAGTGGTCGGTGCGGGAGGTGGAGGAGCGGGTGCGGGGGGCGGGCGGCCGCCGGCGAAAGGGAGCCTCCTCCCCTTCCCCTCGGGACGGAGCCGACCCGGTGGTGGGGGCGTTGGAGGAGGAGCTGCGGGCCGCTTTGGGCACGAAGGCTCGGCTCAAGGGGGGACGTTCGGGCAAGGGAACGGTGGAGATCCCTTTCCATTCCCCTGAGGATTTCGATCGAATCTTCTCGCTCATCACGGGTCGGGAAGCTTCGGACGTGGCCGGGTGAGTCGGGAGGGAGACGAAGGATGAGTCACCGAAACGGCTACACGCTCCTTCTCTTGCCCGACGGCGGAGGAAAGACGCGCCGCCTTCGTCTGCGCGGCAGCCGCGTACGGTTTTTGTACGGTATCGGTCTCGTCGTCTGTCTCCTGGGGGTCGGATTCCTCGTGAGCTGGTGGTATCTGGCGGCCCAGGCGTATGAAGCGACGGCCCTGCGCGCGGAAGTGGAGGAGCTTCGGAGCGAGCGACTCCAAGTGGGACTGTTGGCGCAGCAGCTTTCGGAAGTGGAGGAGGAGTACGAACGGCTGCGGGGGATGCTGGGTGCCGGCGGAAGCGGCTCCCCGGAAGGGGGACCGGCGTTGCCGGCGAGCTTCGGAGCGCTGGACGACGGAGGGGCGGGCGGGGATGCAGACGACGGGAGGCCCACCGCGTGGCCTTTGACGGAACCCGGGTTCATCACCCAGCCCCTCATCGAGGGCCCGGAGGAGGATCACCCCGGCCTGGACATCGCCATGCCTACCGGCTCGTACATCCGGGCGGCGGGCCCCGGCAGGGTGAAGGAGGTTGGTGACGACCCGGTGTACGGTCGCTTCGTGCTCCTTGAACACAGTGAGGGTTACCAAACCCTCTACGGGCATGCCTCCGTGCTCGTCGTCGAGCCTGGTGACCAGGTTCGGCGGAGAGAGGTCATCGCCCTCACGGGGTCGACCGGACAGTCCACGGCCCCTCATCTCCACTTCGAGGTTCGCCAGAACGGAGAGCCGGTGGACCCTCTGACCTTGGTGGCTCCACCGTGAACCGGGCCGGGCGAGCCTCGGAGAAGGGGGGGACACGGGGTGCGCCCGGAAACGGCGGCAGGTCCGGAACTGAAGCGGGGGAGGCTCGACGATGAGGAAACGGAAGGACGACCCGGACGATCAGGCGGTCATCTCCATCATCGCCGAAGGAGCACGGGTCACGGGTGAGGTGACCGTGAAGGGGACGATCCGGGTGGAAGGGGAGGTGGACGGGAATGTGACGGCTGGAAAAGCCGTCGTGGTGGGAAAGGAGGGCGCAGTGCGAGGGGACATCGTCACCGAGGACGCCGTCCTTTCCGGGGTGGTCGAGGGGACGATCCGTGCCGCTTCCCGCCTGGAGCTCCACGCGACCAGCCGGATCGACGGCCAGGTCCGGGCCCGACGAATGAAGCTCGAGGAGGGAGCCCTCCTGAACGGGACGGTGCTCCTGGGGGAGGAGGCTCTCGAGGAGACGTCCGCCGCCCCCGAGGTTTCCGACTCGGCCGCAGCGGAGGAGAGGGCGGGGGCAGTGCCGGTGGATGTGGAGAGCCCACTGGAATCTCCGGCGTCCATCGAGGAGTGATGGGGAGAGGAGGCGCTTTTCCACAGTGTGGAAAAGTTCCTGCGGACCCCTGAAACACCCGCTGTGTACCAGAATTCCGCCGTTCTGACGACCCTTTCCGGTTGCCTGGGCGTCGTTGGTTTTCCACACCCTGTGGATGGATTCCCGGAACGGCGCGCTTCTCCCTCCCGTGGGTGGGAGGAGTCCTCAGGGGGCCGGAGCGTGCCCCGTGGGTCCGAGGCTAGGGAAGGAGAATGATCAGACTAGAACAGATCGTCCAGTATCTGGATTCTCGCCTGGAGGCCTCCGAATTCCCCGACTACGACCGGGCGGTGAACGGCCTGCAGGTGAGCGGCCCCGGAGAGGTTCGCAAGGTGGCGGCAGCGGTGGACGCGGGGGAACCCTCCCTCCGGGATGCCCGGGAGGCCGGCTGTGACCTGCTCCTGGTCCACCACGGTCTCTTCTGGGGTGGCTCTCGGCCGATCACCGGCCCCCTTTTCCGGAAGGTATCCGAGCTCGTCCAAGGAGGGGTCGCCCTCTACTCGTCCCATCTCCCTCTGGATGCCCACCCGGAGGTGGGCAACTGCGCTCTCCTCACCCGGGCCCTCGGGCTGGAGCCCTCCGGGGCGTTCGGTGAGTTCCAGGGCCGCACGGTCGGATGGTGGGCCGAATGCTCCCTGGACCGGGAGGCCCTTAGAGCTCGAGTGGCGGAAGCGGTGGACGGGCCCGTCCGCGTCATCGCCGGCGGGCCCGACCGGATCCGGCGGGTGGGGGTCGTGACCGGGGGCGGTGGAGCGTTCATCGGCGAAGCGGCCCGCCGGGGATTGGACGCCCTCGTCACCGGAGAAGGGGCCCATCATACCTACCTGGAGGCGCTGGAGCAGGGCGTGGATGTGTACTATGCAGGCCATTACGCCACGGAAACCTTCGGCGTGAGGGCCCTGGCTCGGGAGCTGGAAGAGGAGTTCGGCCTCCCGTGGATCTTCATCGACCACCCCTCGGGGCTCTGATGATCAGGGACCCGCTCTCCCGGCTCCGCCGGTTCGTTCGTGAAGGGTGGACCCTCCGGATGTCGCTGGTCCTCTCTGTGGTGGTTCCGTTGGCGCTGGTAGCGGTCGCCGGGACCTTTCTCATCGTCCGGGAGGTGGAGGAGGCGGCGGTGGAGCGGATGCAGGACGATGTGGAGCTGGTCGCACGGGCCATCCGCCTGCCCTTGAGTCGCTCCCTGGAGCTCGGCCGTGAGGGGGCGGTCGTCACCACCCTGGAGTCGGCGTTCCGGATCGGCCGGGTCTACGGTGCCAGCCTGTACGACGACCAGGGAGAGCTCGTGGCCACCGTCGGTGCCGGGAGGGAGGACGGGGAGTCCGACCGCCTGGAGGAGATCGCCAGGGGAGACGACCGGATGGGCGAGTACTCCGAGGCCGGAGGCCGCGAAGTATACTCCTACTTCGTGCCCCTTACCGGATCGGGGGGCCGCAGCCTGGGGGTCCTTCAGGTGACCCGGCAGCGGAGCGACATCGACGAGCACGTGGCCCAGATCCGAGCCAAGGCGTTCAGCTTGCTCACCCTGGGCTTGCTGGCCATCGCCGGCCTGGTTCTGGTCGGGCACCGTGGGGCGGTGGGCCGGTACCTGGATCGCCTCCTGACCAGCATGGCGCGAGTGGAGGGCGGCGCCCGGGACCACCGGGCAGGGGAGGAGGGCCCTCGTGAGCTGGCCCGTCTCGCCACCGGTTTGAACACGATGCTCGACAGCATCTCGCGAGCCGAGGCGGAAGTGGAGAGCCGGCGGAGTACCCAGCGCCAACTGGAGGCCGAGCTCCGTGAAGCGGAAAAGCTGGCGGCGGTCGGTCGCCTCTCCGCCGGCGTGGCCCACGAGCTGGGAAATCCCCTCTCCGTCCTCGACGGGAAGGCGCAGCGGCTGCTCCGTCGGGAGGAGCTGGAGCCGGATGCCGTCCGAGACATCCGCGGTCTGCGGCGGGAGGTGCGGCGAATGGAGGGGATCGTCCGTCAGCTACTGGAGTTCGGCCGGAGCGAAGGGGGTGCTCGCCGGCCGGTGCCGGCGGAGCAGCTGGCCCGGTCGGCCGTGGCCAGCGTGGCCGACGAGGCCCGGCTCCGGGAGGTGGAGCTGGAGGTGGAAGGTCCGCGAGGACGAACCCATGTCCTCGTGGATCCCCCCCGCTTCGAGGGGGCTTTGGTGAACCTCCTCCGCAACGCCGTCCACGCCGCCGACGGGGGCCGTGTGGTGGTCCGCTGGGGGACGGAGCATTCCGCCCGGGATCCGAGCGGCCCTCCGGCGGAGGAGCTCCCCCGGGCCTTCTTCCAGGTTCTCGATGATGGGCCCGGCCTCAGTGAGGAAGTCCGGTCCCGCCTCTTCGAACCGTTCTTCACGACGAAGCCCATCGGTGAAGGCACGGGCCTGGGTCTGGCGGTGGTCCACGGGGTGGTGGAGGAGCATGGTGGGAGCATTGTGGCGGAGAACCGGGAGGACGGACCGGGCGCCTCGTTCACCATCCACGTTCCCACGGCCGAGAGCCGCGCCGCCGTGCCGGGTGAGGAGGTGGAGGCGCGGTCCACGCCGTCCACCGCCCGATGAGTCAGGCGGAAGCCGACGTCCTGATCGTGGAGGACGACGAGGGACTGGCCGAGCTCCTGGTGGATGAGCTCGATGGAGAAGGGTATGGGGTCCGCCTCGTCGGGACGGTCTCCGAGGCGCAGGAGGAAATCCGTAACCGTCAGCCCGACTTGATTCTGACCGATCTCCGGTTGCCCGGCGAGGACGGCACGGCGCTTCTGGAGTGGGTTCGGGAGCTGCCGGAGCCCCCCGCGCTGATCTTGATCACCGCCTTCGGCACGGTCCGCCAGGCCGTGGAGTCCCTCAAGGCCGGCGCGGACGATTTCCTCACGAAGCCTCTGGACCTGGACCATCTCAAGGTGACCCTGGAGCGCGCCCTGGAGACCCGGCGCCTCCGGGCGGAGGTGCGCCGCTTTCGGGAGGCGCTCCAGGAAGGTGGCTTCCACGGCATGCTGGGGCGGAGCCCCCAGTTCCAAGAGCTGGCCGAGAGCGTCAAGCGCGTGGCTCGGGGCTCCGGAGCCGTCCTGATCACGGGTGAAAGCGGGGTGGGGAAGGAGCTCGTCGCCCGGGCCGTGCACGCCGAAAGTCCTCGGAGCGAGGCCCCGTTCCTGGCCGTAAACTGCGCCGGGATTCCCGAGCACCTCCTGGAGAGCGAATTCTTCGGACACGAGAAGGGGGCGTTCACCGGGGCCACCAGCTCCCGTGACGGGCTTTTCGTGCAGGCGGACGGAGGGACCCTGCTCCTCGACGAGATCGGTGAGATGTCCCTGGACCTCCAGGCCAAGCTGCTCCGGGTCCTGGAGGAGGGCCGGGTCCGACCGGTGGGCGGAAACCGGGAGCACCGTGTGGACGTCCGGATCCTGGCGGCCACGAATCGCGATCTGGAGGAGGCTCTGGAGGAGAAGCGCTTCCGGAAGGACCTCTTCTACCGCCTCCAGACTTTCCAGCTCCACGTCCCCCGCCTTCGGGACCGGGAGGGGGACCTGGAGCTCCTGGTGGGGCATTTCGTGTCCCGGGTGGCGGCTCGGCAGGGGCGCCGAGTCCCCCGCCTCTCGCGAGGGGTGCTGGAACGCCTCCAGGACTATCCGTTCCCGGGGAACGTACGCGAGCTCGAGAACGTGCTCGAGCGGGCCGTCACTTTCTGCGAGGGGGACGTGGTCACCCTGGATCATCTCCCCGAACGAGTCCGGCTCCGGGCCGAGCCGGAGCCGGTGGGGGAGTCGGGACACCCGGGGGCCGCCGAACGGACCGGAGCCGCCACTGCCGCGCCGGTCCTTTTTCCCGCAGACGGGGAAATCCTACCGTTGCGCGACATGGAGGCCCGCTACATCCACTGGGTGCTGGATCGGGTGGGTGGGAATAAGCGGCGAGCCGCCTCCCTGCTGGGGATCGGACGTCGGACCCTCTACCGCCGCCTGGAGGAGGCGCTTTCCGCGGAAGGGGAGGGGGAGAACGAATGAAGGGGGACCGGAAGCTCCCGGTCCCCCTTCATCAGCGGCTCTCCTTCCCGGACGCCCCGTGGTGGAACGCCTTCCGGAAAGGCGGCTGCCCTCACACGGTCAGAGAAGGCCGTCTATCTGGCCCAAGATGGACTGGAACTCATCGTGGAGCTCCGGATCCGCGTTGAGAGCCTGGGTGATCTCCGTGTAGCGCTCGATGGACATCCCGTGTCCCTCGACGATCTGGGTCATCGTCTCGTTGGCCTGCTGCTGGACCTGCTGGGCCTCCTCCGGGGAGTCGGCCGCCGCCATTTCGGCTTCCAGCTCGGCCCGGACCTCGTCCACGTCCACGTAGATCTCGGCAAAGGTCTCCAGCTCCTCCTGAGCCACGTCCGTGTCCGGCGGAGCCTGTTCCTGGGGGATGTCCTGGGCCTGGGCGTTCGTGGCTAGGAGGAATGCCATGGCGAGGGCCGTGAAAGTGGCCGTGGCGCCTTGGAGCAATCTCTTTCGCATGATACGGTCCTCCGGTTCAGCGATACAAAAGGTTTCGCAAATATGCGTGCCGTTCACTTGTGCATGGGCCGTGCCACCCGGCCACGGGCTCCCCTCTCCGGGGGACCCCTCCCACGGGCCCCCGAGGGCGCTCCGGCGCTTGACGGCGGGCCGTGAGGGGGAGTGAAGCCCTCCGGGGGGACCCGGCGAAAGCGCCGCTCCCCCGGGCCTGGAGGGGGGGCCACCCCACCGGACCCACATGTGTCGGCGTGACACATGGGTCCCAGGCGCGCACCCGGGTGTGCCACCGGAGTCGACCCTGAGTGGACGCCGGAGTGATGGGAAGGTCCCACCGCCCGGCCACCGGCCGGAACCGCCACTCGCTTTCGGTCATTTCACCCCGCCCCGGCCCACTTCGCGGCCCCCCCTTCCTCCGTTAAACTGGAACCGGAGGCGTAGCCCGGGATCGAAAGGGTAGACCGCGACGAAACGTGTGGGCCGGGCCTGAACGCCACAGGCGTTCTCCGGCTCAGGAGCTCAGGAGGGTCGGAATGGAGTGTGGTCGTTGTGGCAGCGAAGGGGAGGGCAAGTTCTGTTCTTCATGTGGGGCGACCCTGGTTCCCCGGGAGTGCCCCTCGTGCCGTGCCGAGACGCCGGCCGGCGCCCGTTATTGCACGGAGTGCGGCGGGGCCTTGAGGGCGGAGGCTCCGGCGCCGGCGGCTTCCGGGGGAGGACGCGGCGGCCGGGCAGAGGGCGGGAGCGACTTGGGGTGGTGGCTGGCAGGGGGGCTTTTGCTCGCGGTCCTCGTCGTCTTCTCCTTCCCCGTTCTCGTCGGAAACGACGACGCGGACGAGCCGGCTGCGGGAGCGCCGCCGGGCGGCGACTTGGGCCCGGCCCCCCAGGTGGATCTTTCCACCATGACTCCCCGGGAGGCCGCCGACCGACTGTATGATCGGGTCATGCGGGCGGCGTCCGCCGGAGACTCGGCCGAGGTGGAGGACTTCCTGCCCATGGCCATCGACGCCTACGACCTGGCCCGTCCGTTGGACGCCGACGGCTACTTCCACCTTTCCCTCCTTCAGGGGATGGCGGGGCGGTTTCAGGAGGCCTTGGACACGGCGGAACGGGTCCTGGAGGACGACCCGGATCACCTGCTGAACCGGGCGGCTGCGGGAGAGGCCGCTCTCCAGATGGGCGACTCCTTGACCGCCCGGGAGCACTACGCCCACCTCCTGGAGGTCTTCGACCGAGAGCTGGACGAAGGGCGTCCCGAGTACGAGGAGCACAGTCCCATGATCCCCCAGATGAGGGAGGACGCGGAGGAGCTCGTCGGAGCGTCGGGTGATTCGTGAGCCTTCCGGGCTCCCGCTAGGGCCCCCGCCGGAAACGGGTCACGCCGGGCCGCCTCCAGGCCGTTTTCCCTGCCTCGACCCGTCCGTTTGGCGCCGGCACGTGGGTTCGGTTGCCCCCCTTCCCGAGCCGGTGCTATCATCGTAGCCGGGCGCCTTTTCCCATCCCATCCATAGTCGCCTCGAAGGGGCGCCGGGGCCGGGTCCCGGCCCGCTCGATGCGGGGGGAACCTATCGGGAGCCTCAGGCGCTTACCACCAACGGTCGAAGCAGCGAAGGGAGCCAGAAGTGACCGATACATCCGAAACAAAGCCCCGGGGCTATGCCCCGGAGAACAAGAATACGGGGATCGTGAAGCCGAAGGGCACCTCGACAATCCGGGCCCACGAGGGTCTCGACACCGTGGACGCCCGGGCCAGGAAGCCCCGGTGGATGAAGGTGCCCCAGCGAGGGGGCGAGAACTACCGGCGCCTCAAGCGCCTGATGCGCACCCGCTCCCTGCACACCGTTTGCGAGGAAGCGGACTGTCCGAATATCGGGGAGTGCTGGGAGGCGGGTACGGCCACCTTCATGATCCTGGGCGATGTATGCACCCGGGCCTGTAAGTACTGCGCCATCGCCCACGGGATGCCCACCGAGCTCGACGAGGACGAGCCGGTCCGGGTGGCCGAGAGCGCAGAGGCCATGGGGCTCGAGCACGTGGTGATCACCAGCGTCAACCGGGACGAGCTCCCCGACGGCGGGGCCCGGATCTACGCGGAGACGATCCGGGAGGTGAAGGATCGCCTGCCTGGCTGCAGCGTGGAGGTTCTCATTCCCGACTTCAAGGGAGACGAGGCCGCGCTAGAGACGGTCATGGACGCCGGCCCGGAGATCATCGGCCACAACCTGGAGACGGTGGATCGCTTGCACCCGGAGGTGAGACCGGGGGGCCGCTACTGGCGATCGATCTCCTTCCTGGGGGCCGCGAAGCGTATCGACCCGGACCGGCTCACCAAGACGGGGATCATCCTGGGCATGGGGGAGCGGCCCGACGAGATCCGCCAGGCCATGAAGGACCTCCGGGAAGCATCGGTGGACATCCTGACCCTCGGCCAGTACCTCCGTCCATCGGAGCAGCACATTCCGGTGGCCCGATGGATCACTCCCGACGAGTTCAGGGAGTGGAAGCGGGTGGGGGAGGAGGAGTACGGGTTCCGCCACGTGGAGTCCGGGCCCCTGGTGCGCTCGAGTTACCACGCCAAGGAACAGGCGCGGGAGGTGGAGGCCGGCGGCCCCGGGGCGATCCAGGACGTCCTGGAGGCGGATATCCCCGCTCCGGCCGAGGTGCCCAACCTGGTGCAGATCGAGACGAGGAGCCCCCGCAAGGGGAGGAACGCAGGGGAGTGAGGGGCCATGGCTGAGACGGCGGCGGAGGACCGCGGAAGCCCGCCTGATGAGGCGGGGGATGAGGTGTCGCTGGAGGGCTTCACCCGGGAGGAGCTGCACGGCTTTCTCCGGGAGATGCTCCTGTTCCGGCGCTTCGAGGAGAGCGCGGAGGAGGCGTACGCCATCGGCAAGATCGGCGGCTTCTGCCACCTGCACATCGGCCAGGAGGCGGTGGCGCTGGGCTTCATCCAGCCTCTGCGGGAGGACGATTACGTCATCAGCGCCTACCGGGAGCATACGCAGGCGTTGGCCAAGGGGATGGACGCCCGGAAGGTGATGGCCGAGCTCTACGGACGGGCGGATGGCTGCTCCGGTGGAAAGGGGGGCTCGATGCACCTCTTCGACGCGGAGAAGGGCTTCCTCGGGGGCCACGGGATCGTGGGGGCCCAGGTGCCCCTGGCGGCGGGCGTCGGTTGGAAGATCCGGTACCGGGAGGAGGACCGGGTCTGCGTCTGCTTCCTGGGGGACGCGGCGGTGAACCAGGGGGCGTTCCACGAGGCCATGAACATGTCGGCGGTGTGGGAGCTCCCGGTGATCTATGTGGTGGAGAACAACGAGTACGGGATGGGAACCCATTTCGGGCGCGTCTCCACCACGGAGATCGTCCAGCGATCCTGCGCCTACGACATCCCGGGCCACGTGGTGAACGGTCAGGACGTGTTGGAGGTGATGCGCCGGACGCGGGAGCTTCTGGACCGTGTCCGGTCCGGCGAGGGGCCCCAGTTCGTCGAGGCCCGGACCTACCGGTTCAAGGGCCACTCCATGTCCGACCCGGTGGCCGGGACCTACCGCTCACGGGAGGAGCTGGAGAGGAAGCAGGAACACGAGGACCCGATCCGGATCCTGAAGGACCGCCTCCTCCAAGGGGACCTCCTCACTCAGGAAGAGTTGGAGGCCATGGACGAGGAAGTGCGAGGGGAGGTGGAGGAAGCCGTCCGGTTCGCCGACGACTCACCCTTTCCGGACACCGCCGAACTCTACAATGACGTCTACGCGCAGGTGAACGACCACGGCCGTCTCTTCCTGGACGGACGGGACGGCTGAAGCCGTCTCAAGTCCGCGTCGGACCGGCACCTCCGGGGCTCGGTCCCGGTAGCCGGACGGCCCTTTTCCCTCGTCGAGACACCACGGAACCGGACGAAGCCCATGGCCGAGATAACCTATAGGGAAGCCCTGAATCAGGCCCTGGCCGAGGAGCTCGAGCGGGACGACTCGGTCTTCCTCATGGGGGAGGAGGTGGCCGAGTACGAGGGTGCGTACAAGGTGTCGAAGGGACTGCTCGACCGTTTCGGCGAGCGAAGGGTGGTGGACACGCCGATCTCGGAGTTGGGTTTCGCCGGGTTGGGAGTGGGGGCCGCCATGGTGGGGCTCCGGCCCATCGTGGAGTTCATGACCTTCAATTTCTCCATCCTGGCCCTCGACCAGGTGATCAACTCCGCGGCCAAGATGCTCTATATGTCCGGAGGACAGATCCCGGTCCCCATGGTGTTCCGGGGCCCCACGGGGGCCGCCCTCCAGCTTTCGGCCCAACACTCTCAGGCCTGTCAGCCGTGGTACGTGCACACCCCCGGAATCAAGGTGGTGTCCCCGGCCACGCCGGCGGATGCCAAGGGGCTGCTCAAGGCTGCCGTCCGGGACGACGATCCGGTGGCCGTCATGGAGGGAGAGCTCCTCTACAACGTGAAGGGGGAGGTGCCCGACGGCGACCACGTGGTGCCCCTGGGCCTGGCCGAGGTGAAGCGGGATGGGGCCGACGTGTCGGTGATCTGTCACGGAGCCCCTGTCCACCTGGCGCTGCAGGCGGCGGGAAAGCTGGAGAAGGAGGGAGTGGAGGTGGAGGTGGTGGACCTCCGGTCCCTGCGCCCCCTGGACGTGGACACGATCCTGGACTCGGTTCGGAAGACGAACAGGGCCGTCTACCTGGAGGAGGGATGGCCCTATGTGGGCATCGGCTCCCAGATCGTCTCCCTGATCCAGGACGAGGCGTTCGACTACCTGGACGCCCCGGTGGTCCGGGTCACGCAGGCCGACGTCCCCATGCCCTACGCCAAGAACCTGGAGCAGTGGGCCAAGCCCACGGCGGAACAGGTCGTGGCCGCTTGCAACCGGGTCCTCTACCGAAACTGATCGTCCGACCGATGGAGCGAGCCGGCGCCACTCTCCGGGCCCGGTAGCGGCCGGTACCGGATGGGCGCACGAGGCACGCAGGCTTGATGGGTTCCGGGGAGGCCGTTTCCGCCTTCCGTGAGCACCGACCTTGAGGAGAACGCATGGCTACCAAAGTCCACATGGAGGCCCTTTCCCCCACCATGGAGGAGGGTCAGGTCGTGAAGTGGCTCAAGTCGGAGGGAGACGCGGTCTCCAACGGAGAGATCCTGGCCGAGGTGGAGACGGACAAGGCCACCATGGAGCTCACGGCCCGGGGTGAGGGGGTTCTGAGAAAGATCCTTCTCGATGAAGGAGGGACGGCCCCCGTGGGGCAGGTCATCGCGGTGATCGCCGGCGAAGACGAGGACATCGAGGGGTTGGAGCTGGACGGAGCCGAGGAGGCTCCGGCAGAGAGTGGGTCGGAAGCCGAGCCGACGGAAGCCGAAACCAGCGAGGGTCCGAAGGCGGCCGACGCGGAAGGGACGGCCGCCTCCCCTGAACCGGAGGACGCCGAGGACGCACCGGATGGAGGAGCCCCGGCCGGGACGGCGGCTTCTCCGGGCGACGGAAGGATCAAGGTCTCCCCCCTGGCCCGCCGACTGGCCGAGGAGCAGGGCCTGGACCTGGGGCGCCTTCAGGGGAGTGGACCGGGAGGCCGGATCGTCAAGCGGGACATCGAGGTGGCCATCGAAGAGGG
>SKSR01000205.1 GCA_007122885.1 Gemmatimonadota bacterium | reverse complement strand
TGGAGCGGGCTCTGGCCCACCAGAAGGAGAACGGAGGTTTCTTCGGGGAGGCACTCCTGGCCCTGGGGGTAGTGAGCCAGGAGGAACTGGAGTGGGGGCTCGCCTCCCAGTTCGATCTTCCCTACGTCTTCCCGGACCCGGAGTCCATCGACCCGGAGGCGGCGTCCCTGGTCACCCCGGAGTGGGCCCTGGCGCACCTGACTCTTCCGATCATGAAGGCCTCCGGTGTTCTCACCGTGGTGGTGGACTCGCCATTCAAGACGGAAGCCCTGGAGGAGCTGAAGCACCGTACGGAGCTGGATATCGAGCTGGCCCTGGCTTCGGCTGGGAAGATTCGGGAGCTAATCCGTTCGGTCTACGCGCGTGGAGCGGCGGAGGAGGAGGCCGAGGCCCAGGTGCCCCGCCCCTTGGGGGAAGTCTTCGGAGCGGCCCTGGACCAGGGGGCGGACCGGTTCGGAGTTTCAGTCCGAGGCATGCGAGCAACCGGGTGGTACGACGATCGGGGAACGGTGCGTAGGCGCCTCTTGACGGGTGGCTGGGAGTCGGAGCTGGAGGACTTCTTGGTGCCCCCCCCGGGGCAGGAGTTGAGGGAAGGGGACACGGTGGCCGAGTGGGTCGCCCGACTGGAGAGGAACGGGCTCGCCGTTCCCGTCCATGTACAGTACCTGGCAGCGCTGGCCGGCGTCGAGTACCTCATCCGGCCGGCCCGAGAGGACCCGAAGGCCCGGGTACCCTTTTCGCCGCCTCCCTCCGGGGTCTTGTCCGAGGTGCGGCTTCTCGCCCGGTCCGGGTCCGCCCGCTTCCTGGTTACATCGGATCCTCCCGATCTCGCCGTCGAGGTCGGGCCATACCTGAATCTGCTCCTTGTGGATACGGGTTGGCGGACGGTCCACGTGACCGATGATCCGGAGCCGGCTGTTCAGGAGGATTTTACGGTCTCCCTCCCGGACGATCCGGAGGAGTGGCCGTCGACCCTGGAGGAGCTACGGTCCTTCCACTTCGATGCCGTCTCCGCCACGGTCCGCGGCGATCCCGGCCACTGGCTGCGACCGGTTCTCGACGTGGCTTCCAGTGCCTTCGTGGTCTGGGACCCGGGTTGGAAGAGGCCCGCGGCGGAGGAATTGGGGGTGAAATGGGAGCTCCGCCTCTCGCGGCGAGAGGACGACGGTTTGGAGTGGACGTTGGGCCCCCTGCAAGGCTGAGTGCCCAGGGAGGGGACGGAGTGGGTGGCCCCGGCCCCGGGCATCGCAGGGGACGGCGGTGCTCGGTGGGGCCAGAGCCTTCCAGCGAACAACGGGAAAGACGACACCATGGCGCAGATTGACCAGTTCCTGAAGGTCCTCGTGGAGCAGGGGGGGTCGGATCTCCACCTGACCACCGGATCCCCGCCGGTCATGCGGGTTCACGGGAGCATGCAACGCCTCAAGTTCCGAGAGCTCACGCCCAAGGACATGGAAACCTTGGTCTACGAGATCATGGAAGAGGATTGGCGGATGCGGTTCCTGGAGACCAAGGATTTCGATTTCGCCTACGAGATCGCGGGGCTGGCCCGGTTCCGGGTAAATGTCTTCTGGCAACGGAAGGGGCTGGGCGCTGTCTTGAGAACGATTCCCTCGGAGATCCTCACCGCCGATCAGCTCGGACTCCCGGAGGTGATCCGGAAGCTCTGCATGCTCTCCAAGGGCCTGGTCCTGGTGACCGGTCCCACGGGGTCGGGGAAGAGCACGACCCTGGCTGCCATGGTCGATCTGATCAACGACACCCGGAAGGACCACGTACTGACCATCGAGGACCCAATCGAGTTCACCCATCCGAACAAGGAGTGCCTGGTCAACCAGCGGGAGATCGGCACGAACACACAGAGCTTCGCCTCCGCCCTTCGGGCCGCCCTGCGGGAGGACCCGGACGTGATTCTGGTCGGTGAGATGCGAGACCGGGAGACCATCGAGCTGGGGATCACGGCGGCGGAGACGGGCCACCTCGTTTTCGGGACCCTGCACACGAACTCCGCCCCCAAGACCGTGGACCGAATCATCGACGTCTTCCCGGCGGAGGAGCAGGAACAGATCCGGTCCATGCTCGCCGAGTCCCTCAAGGGGGTCATCTCCCAGGTCCTCATGAGGAAAAAGGGAGGAAAGGGAAGGGTGGCGGCCCAGGAGATCATGGTGGGGACGTCGGCGGTGTCGAACCTGATCCGGGAGAACAAGATCCACCAGATTCCGTCCATCATCCAGACCGGAAAGAAGGACGGAATGCAGCTCCTGGACCAGCACGTCATGGAGCACCTCATGTCCGGGGCGGTCTCCCCTCAGGAAGCCTACATGAAAGCGAACAACAAGGAGCCCTTCACGAAGTACCTGGAGGAGGAGCCGGAGGAGGTGGAGTTCGTCTGACCCTCTTCACCCTTCCGTCGAGTCACTTCGGAGCCGCGCCTCGGCGCCGCCGAACCCCCGGGACCCCGGGGGGTAGGCGTGCGGGGCTTCGAACCCCCGACGAAGGGAGGCCGAAGTTTTCGAGAGAAGCGGCTGGACCGAGAAATCCGAATCCAATGAGGGAAAGGGGGGCAGAAAGATGGCTGACGCAAGGAACGGCAAAGAGGTGGTCTTCCTCTCGGGGAAGCGCACCGCGTTCGGGACCTTCGGAGGGACGCTGAAGCGCCATTCGGCCACGGACCTGGGGGTGATCTCGGCCCAGGGGGCTCTCCAGGCGGCCGGTGTGGAACCGAGGGACGTAGGCCATGTGGTTTTCGGGAACGCTCTTCAGACGTCGTCGGACGCCATCTACCTGGCGCGGCATGTGGGGCTCAAGGCCGGCGTGCCGCAGGAAACGCCGGCGGTGACCGTCAACCGGTTGTGCGGGTCAGGGTTCCAGGCCATCACCCAGGGAGCCCAGGAGATTCTCCTGGGCGACGCTCGGGCCGCCCTCTGTGGAGGAAGCGAGTCCATGAGCCAGGCCCCCCACGTGGTCCGGGGAGCCCGATGGGGCAATCTCCGGTTGGGAGAAGCGGGCGGGTTCTTCGAGGACCTCCTCTGGGAGGCTCTCCTGGACACGAACTGCGGTCTCACCATGGCCCAGACCGCCGAGGAGCTGGCGGACGAGTACGGCGTGACCCGTGAGGAGGTGGACCAGGTAGCCCTCAACAGCCAGCATCGGGCGAAGAAGGCGTGGGACGAGGGACGCTTCACCGAGGAGGTCGTCCCCATCACGATCAAGTCCCGGAAGGGGGAGAAGGAGTTTGCCTTCGACGAGCACATGCGGCCCGAGGCGACGATGGAGGAGTTGGGCAAGCTCCGACCGTACTTCCGGGAGGATGGCCTGGTCACCGCGGGCAACGCCTCGGGGATCGGGGACGGGGCCGCCGCCACCGTGTTGGCCGACCGGGAGTGGGCCGAAAAGCAGGGGCTGAAGCCCCTGGGGCGCCTGGTTTCCTGGGCCTATGTGGGCGTGGAGCCTCGCATCATGGGGATCGGTCCCGCCCCGGCAGCCAGGAAGGCCCTCGAGCGGGCCGGTCTGGGAATCGAGGACATGGACCTGGTGGAGGTCAACGAGGCCTTCGCACCCCAGTACAAGTCGGTGGAGAAGGAGTTGGGACTGGACCCGGAGCGGACGAACGTAAATGGCGGCGCCATCGCCATAACCCACCCTCTGGCGGCCTCCGGTGCCCGAATCACGATCCACCTTCTACACGAGCTCCGGCGACGGGGTGGCCGGTACGGGCTCGGCTCGGCGTGCATCGGTGGGGGTCAGGGTGGGGCCGTCATCGTGGAGGCCTTCTGACCCGGTTCTTCCGGGGAGGAGTGGGGCCCCCTGAAAAAATGAAACGGAGCGAAGCGAGGCGGAGGAGAGTCACGGCTCTCCTCCGCCCCGGCGTGTCTTGAACCTGAACGTGAGGGAGGATGGAGGTGGATATTCAAAAGGTCGGGGTCGCCGGGTGCGGCCTCATGGGAAGCGGGATCGTGGAAGTGGCGGCCAAAGCCGGGTTCGACGTGGTCGCGAGGGAGATCGATGACAAAGCCCTGGAGGCCGGGAAGAAGCGGATCCGGAAGTCCATGGATCGGGCGGTGGAGAAAGGGAAGGCCGAGGCGGCGGACCGGGACGCGGCTTGGGAGCGGATCCACTTCACTACGTCGCTGGACGATCTCGCAGACCGGGACATCGTCATCGAGGCGGTGGTGGAGGATCTAGAGCTAAAGAACGAGCTTTTCGGCTATCTGGACGGAATCTGCGGTCCGGAGACCATCTTCGCCTCCAATACGAGCTCCCTGACCATCACCGACATGGCGGCGGCCACCGAGCGCCCGGACCGGGTGGTGGGGCTCCACTTCTTCAACCCGGTCCCGGTGATGAAGCTGGTGGAGGTGGTTCGGACCATCGTTACGTCGGATGATGCGTTCGACGCCGCGTTCGAGTTCAGCCGCAAGTTGGGCAAGGAGCCCATCACGGCCAAGGACAACTCCGGCTTCGTGGTGAACCTGCTCCTCGTTCCCTACCTCCTCGACGCCATCCGGCAGCTCGAGCGGGGAGTGGCCAGCGTGGAGGATATCGACAAGGGTATGGTCCTGGGCTGCGGCTATCCCATGGGACCCCTCACCCTCTGCGACTTCGTGGGGATCGATACCCTCCACAAGATCTCCGAGATCATGTTCCGGGAGTATCGGGAGGAGCGGTACGCGCCCCCGCCCCTTCTCCAGCGGGTAGTGGCCATGGGCCGATACGGACGGAAGACCGGGAAGGGGTTCTATGACTGGTCCGGGGACAAGCCGGTGCCCCTTCCCCTCTGACACGGAGGGAGGGCGGGTGGTTCGGCCCGGCTCCTTCCGGGCCGCCGTCGCCGGCCCGTAGCAAAAAGAAGGGCCCCCGGGGCGGGGGCCCTTCTTCTATGTTCGGCTTCCTGGATCCCCGGAGCGATCCCGGTCTCGGAGGGATCTCAGCGTCGAGGGCGCTCGTCCCGTCTCTGGCGCCGCCGCTCCCGGCGGATGGCCGCTTCCCGCTTCCG
>SKSR01000008.1 GCA_007122885.1 Gemmatimonadota bacterium | reverse complement strand
CGTATTCCTCCCGCATCCGTCGCGCCCAGATCCGCCGCGCCGCCCGGAACTTGGCCACCTCCTCGAAGAATTCGTTGTGGACGTCGAAGAAGAAGGAGAGCCGGGTCGCGAAGGAGTCCACGTCCAGCCCCCGGGCCACTCCCCGCTCCACGTACTCGAAGCCGTTCCGGAGGGTGAAGGCCAGCTCCTGACCCGCCGTGGCCCCCGCCTCCCGGATGTGATAGCCGGAGATGGATATGGGGTTGTACTTGGGGGCGTTCTCCGAGCACCACTCGAACATGTCCACGATGAGCCGCAGTGCGGGCTCCGGCGGGTAGACCCAGGCGTGCTGGGCTTGGTACTCCTTGAGGATGTCGTTCTGGACCGTTCCCCGGAGGTCCTTGGGATCCACTCCCTGCTTCTCGGCCGCGGCCACGTACAGGCAGAAGAGGATGATGGCAGGACCGTTGATCGTCATGGAGACCGAGACCTGGTCCAAGGGAATCCCGTCGAAGAGGGTCTCCATGTCGTGGAGGGAAGAGACGGCGACCCCGCAGACGCCCACCTCCCCCAGGGATCGGGGGTGGTCCGAGTCGTATCCCATGAGGGTGGGAAAGTCGAACGCCACCGAAAGCCCGGTCTGCCCGTTCTCGAGCAGGTACTTGTACCGTCGGTTCGTGTCCTCGGCCGTGGCGAAGCCGGCGAACTGGCGCATGGTCCAAAGCCGGGTCCGGTACATGGTGGAGTACGGACCCCGGGTGAACGGGTACTCTCCCGGAAGCCCCAACCCTTCCAGGTAGCCGGCTCCATCCTCCAGGTCGAGAGGAGTGTACACGGGCTCCACTTCCCGGCCCGAAATGGAGGTGAAAAGGGCATCATCCCTCTTGGGAAGAGAGTCGTACTTCTCCTCCCACTTCTTCATCTCCCGCCGAAGCGCCTGGAGCTCCTCTTCCTTCTTCCGGATCTTCTCCTGAAGTTCGGGCGGTGGAAGTACGTCCCGTTCGACTGTGGACATGCGCTTGGTCTCCTGTGGACTCGGTCGGTTGGGGTCTCCTGGAAGATGTTCCCCTTCGGAACCCGGTGTCAACGCACCGGAGCCCGGCTTCACCAGCCCACGGAGTAGCCGGCCAGAAGCCTGCGGCCCGGAGCGGGGGCCCCGGCCACGTCCACGTACTCCAGGTCCGTGGCGTTCAGAAGCTCCAGGTGGAACCGACCCGTGGGAAGCTCCAGGGCGGCCGTCAAATCCAGGATCGTCCGACCCGACTCCCCCTTGCGCCGCTCCCGGCGGGTCTGCACCGCCAGGACCCCCTGATCCAGGACCCGGCGATCCAAGCTAACGAGGAGCTGCTCCGTCATGGGCCGGAGGAGCTGCTTGGAGTGGTACTCCCCCTCCTCACGGGCGCGAACAGAGAGAAGGGAGCTGGACGCGGACCAGCCGAAGCCCAACACCTCCGGACCGGCCACCTGAACCTCCAGACCCCGGAAGCGCGCCGACTCCACGTTTCGGGTCTGCCATGGCGCCTCCCCCACCTCCACTCCGACGGGGAGGGCCCAATCGATCAGGTCCTGGGAGTTCCGGTGAAAAACCGTGGGCCGGAACGTAAGCCCTCCAGGCCCATCGAGATCGGCTCCGACCTCGTACGCCCATGACCGCTCCGGCTTCAGATCGGACCGGGCCTGGTGGACCGGGTCCGTATAGAAACGCTCGGTGAAGCTCCCCCCCCGGAAGGAACGTCCCGCGGACCCCCGAAGCCGGGCCCCTGGAGCCAAGTCGTAGGAGGCGGAGAAGGAAGGGGAAAGAAAGGTGCCGAAGGTGTCATGCCGGTCCACCCGGAGGCCCGCCGAAGCGGCTGCAGGGCCGTCTCCGTCCCAGGCGGCTTCGCCGAAGAGAGCGGCTCGGTCCTGCTCCCTGTCCCCCAGGTTCGTGCTCTCCAGTCGGTCCCGGTACGCCTCCGCTCCTGCCGCCATGCGGAAGGGCCCGGCGAGGATCCCTCGGACCACCACCTCCCCACCGACCTGGGAAGAGGTGTGGACGTTCTGGCCGAAGGACGGATCCTCCCGATCCACCACGAAGTTATCGTCGTGGCTTCTCACCGAGAGCGACGACTCGAGCTCCACGGAGGAGGAGAGCCGGCCGACCCAGGAGGCGACGGCGTTTCGCGCCCTGATCTCCTCCCATGAGGGGAAGGGCGCATAGAAGTCCGCGGCCCCGAACTCCCGGCTTCCGAAGCCGGCCCGCACCCTGGCCGTCCCGGGTCCCACCTCCCCCTCGAGGGCGGCCGTGGCATGCAACATCTCGTACTCGGTTCCCTCCCGATGCCCGTCGGAACGGGTCCATTCGGCGCCCCCGCGGACCCGAAGCCCTTCCCCGGCGTGGGCCCCGGTGGCGGAGGCCCGGAAGGTGGAAAAGGAACCTCCCTCCACTTTCCCGGAGGCGGCATCGCCCCCTCCGGACCGAGTGACCACGTTGACCACGCCACCCACGGCGTCTCCACCGTACTGGGTGGAGGCGGGACCCCGGAGCACCTCCACGCGCTCCACTTCGTCCAGGGGCACGGGGAGGTTCAAGGCGAAGTGCCCGGTCTGAGGATCGTTCATCCGCACTCCATCCACCAGAACCAGGACCTGTTCGAAGCCCGCTCCCCGAATGGAGAGATCCGCCTGGGCCGGCGACCGGGACATGAGCTCGACCCCCGTGGCGTACGCCAGGAGGTCGGCCACGCTTTGGGCCGGGAGCGCCTCGATGCGGGCCCGATCCAGGATCTCCACGGAACGGGTACGGAGGGGAAGCGCCCCCGAGGCCCGAGATCCCACGACGGACAGGGTGTCCAGGAGGAGGACGCCGGTAGTGTCTCCAGGCTCCGGGGAGTCCCGGTCCGGAGGCGCCGGCTCCTGCGCCTCCAGCGACACTACCGACACGACCGCCACCACGCCCACCAGTATCATCGACCTCACAAGCCCATCTCCTCGGTTTCCGGGAGCCGCTCGGCCCCCTCGTCCATTCCCATCTCCTCCAGCACCTGTCGCGCGGCTGTATACGGGGTGGCCTTCCGATCCACAATGTCGTCCAGAGCCGCCTCCAGGGTCCGACTCCCTTTGATTCCCAGGTGGATGAGCCGTCGGGCCTCCCGGTCCACCACGTCCCGAACCCGCCTGCGAGCCCTCTCCCGGAGCCGACGCTGGAGCTCTCCGGATCGGATCAGGTACTCCCGGTGATCATCCAGGGCCTGGAGGAGATCCGGCACACCCTCCCCCGACTGGGCCACGGTGCTGACGATGGGAACCTTCCACTGATCCGCGCCCTCCCCTTTTTCCTCTTCCGCCCGCTCACGACTCCCATCCTCGCCCTTTCCACGTCCGGGCTCCTCGCCCACCTTCGACGCCTCCACACCGTGGTGGGCCGGGACGTTCTTTCGTCCCTCCCCTTGGCGGAGTTGGAGGGCCAGCCGGATCTCCTTGACCAGCCGGTCGGCTCCGGGTCGGTCCGACTTGTTCACCACGAAGATGTCGGCCACCTCCATGAGTCCGGCCTTCATGGCCTGGACTCCGTCTCCCGACTCGGGCACCAGGACGACGACCACCGAGTCCGTGGCTCCGGTGATCTCGAGCTCGGCCTGGCCCACCCCCACCGTCTCCACCAGGAGCCGGGGAAAACCGAAGGCGTCCATCACATCCAGGACTTCCTTGGTGGTGGTGGCCAGACCTCCCAGGGAGCCTCGGCTGGCCATGGAGCGGATGAAGATCCCCGGATCCGTGGCGATGTCGTTCATTCGGATCCGGTCACCCAGGAGGGCCCCGCCCGAGAACGGGGAGGTGGGGTCCACGGCCACCACGCCCACCTCCGAGCCCTCCTCCCGGCACCTCCGGGCCAGAGCCGCCACGAGCGTGGATTTGCCGGCACCGGGAGGGCCCGTTATCCCGGCCCGCGATCCGCCGGAGCGTCCCACCCGAAGCAGGGCGTCCATCAACGGCTGAAAGCCCGTGCGCTCGTTCTCGACTACGGAAATCGACCGGGCGAGCGCTCCCCTCTTACCTTCCAGAAAGGACTTCAGGAGAGAACGATGCGCCGAGCTCAGTCCCGACAGGTCGGGCGATTCGTCGTGGGGATGGGTCATGTGGATGCCTTGGCGCTGAGATACCTCTCACATATCCGCGAACGGGGCTCTCACCGGTGGGACCCGATCCCGGTACCGGTTCGGCCACGAGCGGCCCCCCCGTCCGAGCCGGGTTGGAAGTTGTCACCGGAGCCCCGGGGCGCCAAGGGACCCTCTCGTTCCTGGACTTCGGAAGGACCCGGGCGGTGGTCCCAGTGGAGCGATCGAAGACACGGCCCGGAGCGAAGAACCGGCCACCTCCCGAAAACCGTCCAGGAGTTTTATGATGGCCCTGTTCGGCGTCCGCGGGAAGCCATCCGTGGAGGAGCCGCCCCCGATCGGGGTTCTCGAAGGCGGTGGGATGAGGGCCCCCACACACCAGGAGATGGACCATGGACCGAAGGGCCTGCTGGACCGGGAGCTCATCACGCCGAACGGGACGGGGGATCGCCCGCCGAAGTCTCTTCCTCCTTCTCTCGGTCGTCGTGACGGCGAGCTGCGGCGTGCTCCCCGGTCGAGGAGGCTCCGACCTCTTCGACGCGGGCCGGGGGGCGGACCTGGTCACCGTGGAGGTCCGGAACGATCACGAAGGTGACGCGGAGGTCTTCGCACTGTGGAACGGGGACCGCCACCGAGTCGGATTCGTGGCAGCCGGAGAGGAGGAGAGGTTCCAGGTCCGGTGGCGCTCCCAGGAGCTGGCGTTCCAGGTGGAGCTCACCGGGGGTCGTAACTTCGCCACCCAACCGGTGCTCATGTCCAGAACCGGCAGCATCCACGTCGTGATTCCCGAAACCCTGGACTGAAGAGAGACGAAGGAAATTCCGCCGCCCCCGCCCCCCCACACCTTCAGCGGGGGCGGATGCCCCGGGCGTGTCTGAGGGGATTTTCGAGCAGATGGGCGGGGATGAAGAAGACGAGGACGAAGAGAAAGAGTGAAACT
>SKSR01000010.1 GCA_007122885.1 Gemmatimonadota bacterium | reverse complement strand
CCCGGAGGCCCGGAGGCCCGGAGGCCCGGAGGCCCGGAGGCCCGGAGGCCCGGAGGCCCGGAGGCCCGGAGGCCCGGAGGCCCGGAGGCCCGGAGCCTGGTGTCCCAGTGACGGGGCGGAGCCGTCCGTACCCGAACCTGCCGTGAGAGGTGATCCTTGAATCCATTCACCGACTGGATCCGCAGGGCGCTCCAGCGACGCCGTTCGGACGAGACTCCTGGAGTTTGGCTCGTCCTGGGCGGAGGTGGGCTCAAGGGGTTGGCCCACGTGGGCGCGTGGCGAGCCATCGAGGAAGTGGGTCTCGAAGTGGCGGGTATCCTGGGCACGAGCATCGGCGCCCTGGTGGGCGCGGCCATCGGGTCCGGGGTGAGCACGGACGACCTGGAGGAGCGGGCGCGAGCCGTTCGGAATCGGGACATCGCCAGGATCCAGCGCCGGGCCATCTGGGTGAACGGGATCCGTACGGCCAGCGTCCTCCGGGGCGACGTTCTCATGAGCTACATAGAGGACGTGCTTCCGACCCACGACTGGGACGAACTGGGGATGCCGGTGCAGGTCAACGCGGTCGAGCTGGGCCGGGGTGAAACCGAGTGGTTCGGTGTGGGGGCCCGGACCGACGTGTCCATTCCCGAGGCCGTTTACGCTTCCGCAGCTCTTCCGGTTCTCTACCCGCCGGCCAAGATCGGGAACGGCTACTACGTGGACGGGGGGACCGGGGACGCGTTGGGCCTTCGTCGAGCGAAGGAGCTCGGGGCAGATTGGATCCTCGGGGTCGATGTGGGCTCCGGGCCCGAGGCCGACGCGTCCCGGGTCGTGGAAGGGGGGATGGTGGCCATCCACCAGCGGGTCTTCTCCATCCAGTCGGGAATGGCCCGTCGCGCCATGGTCGAGAGCTGGGACGCCCCCCCTCTTCTTTTCATCCGCCCGGAGCTGGACGGCTATAAGACCTTCGACTTCGAGCACGTAGCCTACTTCGTGGACGAGGGCTACCGGGCCACCCGCGCAGCCCTGGAAAGCCTGCGGAAAGGGGAGGACCCGGGAAGGGAGGTGTGGGCGGTTCCCTCGGGGGAGGAGGGGGTGCCCTAGTCCTCCTCCCCCGAGAGGCTCCGGACCAGGGCATCCATCACGGTGCGCACTTCCGGGGCGGGGAGCCCCGACGCGTTGGCCATGATCGAAAAGATGAGCTGGGAGCCGTCGGACCGCGTCAGGTAGCCCGAAAGGGCGTTCACATGCGTCAGCGTCCCGGTCTTGGCGTTCAAGCGACCCTCCAACCCTTCCAGTCGGGATTCCAGGGTGCTCGATCCTTCTCCGGGGCTCGGGAGGGTGTTGCGAAACGTGGGGCCCACCTCGGACGCTTGCATATGGGCCAGCAGCCGCACCACCGCCCGGGGCGTCAAGAGATTGTGGGTCGAGAGGCCCGACCCGTCCCGAAGCACGAAGTCTCCCGGGGCCACGCCCACCTCGTCCACCAGGAAGTCCGATACCACCCGAAGTCCCTCCCCCCAACTCCCGCGTCCGTGAACCTCGTAGCCCAAGGTCCGGACGAGCTGTTCGGTGGTCCAGTTCTGGCTCCTGGAAAGCGCCACCTCCACGACCTCCGAAAGGGGAGGGGACTCCAGGCCTGCCACCTTCCATGCCTCGTTGCACTCCGGGATGCTCCCGGACAGGCACCCCCGGCCCACCTGCTCTCCCTGGTCCCAGAGGATATGGAGGCCGAAGTGAGCCTCCACCCCTCGATCTCGGAGGAGACGGTGGAGGAGGGCCGAGGCCTGTCGAACCGGATCTTGAATCGCCACTCGCAGGGTGTCCACCTCACCCGACGCCACCGTGCCCCGGACCTCCATTCGCCGGGTCTCAGGCCGGTACGCGGCTCGGAGCCCGGAGATTCCTTCGGCAGCCTCTTCGCCGACAGTGGTGATCTGGGCGTCGACGAAATCCGCCTCGCCCATGGGACGCCACTCCACCGAGGCCTCCTCGCCGGGCTCTCTGGCGCCCCGCGCTTCCAACCGGAGCTCCCCGGAGTCCACGGCGAACGCCCCTCCGCTGGCGCCGTAGGTTCTGCCCCGGCTCCCGACGGTCCAGCTCGGGGGCACCGCCGTGGAGTCCCAAGCGCTCGCATCCACCACCAGCGCTCCTTCCACCACCCGGATCCCCGAGGCGGCCACCGAGTCCGCCAAGGCCTCCAGGGCGCGGTGCCCGTCCTCGTGAAAGGGTGCCCCGAGAGTTGGGTCTCCCACCCCCGGAAGCACCAGGTCGCCACGGAGGAACCGGCCGTCCCGAGGGCCCGTTGCGTAGAGGGACGTTTCGTATCGAAACTCCGGACCCAGAACGGATAGCGCGGCCGCCGTCACCGGGAGCTTGAGGTTGGACGCTGGAATGAACCTCCGGTGGGCGTTCCGTTCACCGACCACCGTGATGTTCGGTCCGTCCCGGGCATCGGCTTCCTCGTCCTCCTCCACCCGTGCCACCATGACTCCCCACTGGACCTGATCCATTGGGGGGGCGTCCAGAGCCGCCCCGGCCTCCTCCAGGAGATCGGAGGGACCCGAGGTGAAGGGGACGGAGGGCACGGTGGCGCACCCTGCCGGCAACACGAGTGCGAACGCCACGAGGCAGCTTGGCCGGATCCGGCCCCGAATCGTCCCGCCCTCTCTCATCCGTCCCTTCCTCCCGCCTTTCGCTCCAGGATCTCCACCGTGCGGTCCACCTCCTCTTCGGTGTTGTAGTAGTGCGGGGAGAGTCGGAGAGCCCCCTCGACGCCTTTGTCCCGGAAGTCCAGTAGCCCGGAGCCCGATTCGGAGGCGGAACTGTTCACTCCCTCCTCCCGGAGAGCCACCACCAGGTCCCTGGGACTCCAGTCGGCGAATGTGGCCGTTACGATGGCGCTCAGATTCTCACCCCGGTCCAGCACGCGACAGCCGGGCAGCTCCGAAAGGCTCCCTCTGAGACGCTCCGCCAGAGCGCAAGCTCGGATGCCACCCTCGGCGACTCCCACCTGCAGGGCGTAACGGGCAGCCGCGCCCGTGCCCAGGACCCCGGCCACGGAAGACTCCCACCATTCGAAGCGTCGGGCGTCGGGGGCCGGCTGATAGAGGTCGTCGTCCACCCAATCGGCCCCCCGGAGGTCCGGGAAGAGGGGTTCCAGCCCCTGGTCGAGGATCCGGTCCGAAACGTAGAGGAACCCGCTTCCCCGCGGGCCTCGAAGGAACTTGCGGGCGCTGGCGGCCAGGAAGTCGCATCCCACTTCTTCCACACGCACGGGAAGCTGACCCACCGACTGGCATGCGTCCACCAAGTAGGAAACCCCTCGTCTCCGGCAGATCCGGCCCACCTCCTCCACAGGTTGCACCAGCCCCGAGTTCGTGGGGACGTGGGTCACCGCTACCAGACGGGGCCGAAGCCGGTGGACGAGCTCCTCCATCCGCCGGGGGTCCACTCCTCCTTCCGGTGCTTCAGGGGCCCGAACCACATCCACCCCGAGACGCTCTTTCAGGGAAAGGTACATGATCTGGTTCGAAACGTAGTCGTTCCGGGTGGTGACGATCCGGTCCCCGGCCTTGAAGGGGATGGCCGAGAGGGCTCGGGCGATCCCCGCCGTGGCGCTCTCGACGAAGGCCACGTTGGAGGGCGAGGAGCCTACGAGGGAGGCCACCGCCTCGTACGCAGCGGCGACCCGCCCCGATGCTTCCTCCGCGGCTTCGTACCCGCCGATCCGGGACTCGAGATCCAACTGCGAGACCACGGCCGAGAGAACGGGTTCGGGCATGAGCCCGGCACCGGCGTTGTTCAGATGGATGCGCTCCGCGGTGCCCGGCGTCTCTTCCCGGAGAGCGCGCACGCTGCTCGGCGTCAAGGCCGAGGGGCCGTCCTCCTCCGATCCTTTCCGATCTTCCCGATGGGTCACGGGCGCCTCCCGGTCCGGCTGCGTGGATGGCCGGCCATGCGGAAGCCGGGAGCGGCCCGGTCGGACCGGCTCCCCTCCGGGGGCTGGCGTCCCCACTGTATTCCATTCGTCCGCGGCGGTACCTTCCTCCCTGGCAGGTCGTTCCCCGATCGGACCATCGGACCCACCCTACCTGCACATCAGTGTCCATGCTCGAAGCCGCCGACGGAGCCAGGCCCCCTTCCTCCCCCTCGACCCGTGAGGCCTCCCGGGCGGGGACCGCCGGAGGGGTGCCCGACGACGTATTGACCGAGGTCCACGGCCTCAGAAACGAGATCCGCCGACACGACCATCTCTACCACGTGGAGGCCAGCCCGGAGATCTCCGACGCCGAGTACGACCGGCTCTTCCGACGGCTCAAGGAGCTGGAGGAGCGCCATCCCGAGGTCGTGACGCCGGATTCACCGACCCAGCGGGTGGGCGCCGATCCCCGGGAGGAGCTTCCCACGGTCACGCATGTGGTCCCCATGCTTTCCCTGGACTCGACGCAGGAGCCCGACGAAGTGCGGCGCTTCCACGACCGGATGGTCCAGGCGGCGGGGGGCACCGTCGAGTACGTGCTGGAGCCCAAGCTGGACGGTGTCTCACTGGAGCTGGTCTACGTGGACGGGCTTCTGGATCGTGCCGTGACCCGGGGAAACGGACGCCAGGGGGAGGGGGTCACGGAAAACGTTCGGACCATCCCCTCCGTTCCCCTCCGACTCAGGGAAGAGGAACGGAGGGCGCCTTCCCTCCTCTCCATCCGAGGCGAAGCGCTCATTTACCTGTCCGCCTTCGAAGCGTTGAACCAGAGGCTCGTGGAGGCGGGCGAGGAGCCCTTCGCCAACCCCCGTAACGCGGCGGCTGGAGCCGTTCGCCAGCTCGATTCACGGGTCACGGCCCGGAGACCCCTCGACTTTCTGGCCTTCGATGTGCTGGAGGCCGAGGGGATGTCCTTCCGGACCGACATGGAGGGAGTGGAGGCGTTGCGGGCCTGGGGATTCCGACTTCCGGACGGGATCGAGCTGGCGAGCGCTGCGGAGGGAATCCTGGAGTACCACGGGCGCTTCCAGGAAAGGCGGGATGGCCTGGACTACGAGATCGACGGTGTGGTGGTGAAGGTCAACGACCTGGAGCTCCGGAGGGACCTGGGGAGCACCTCCCACCATCCCCGGTGGGCACTGGCGTACAAGTTCGAGCAGCGAAAGGAAGTCACCCGGGTGGAACGGATCGCGGTGCAGGTGGGCCGAACCGGCGTTCTCACCCCCGTGGCCCTCCTGAGGCCGGTGGACGTGGGCGGCGTCACGGTGTCCCGGGCGTCCCTGCACAACCGGGAGGAGCTGGCCCGGAAGGATGTGCGGGAGGGGGACCGGGTCCGGGTGCAGCGGGCGGGAGATGTGATCCCGCAGGTGGTGGAACGGATCGAGGACGACGGGGAGCGTGGACCTCCGTTCCGGATGCCCGAGCATTGTCCCAACTGTGGGGAAGCGGTGGAGCACCAGGGTCCCTATACCCGCTGCCCGAACCGGTTCGGATGCACGGCTCAGCTGAAAGGGCGCTTGGTCCACTTCGCCTCCCGCCACGCCCTGGACATCGACGGGTTGGGAGAGGAGACGGCCTCCCTCCTGGTGGACCGGGGGCTCGTCACCCAGCCGGCCGACCTCTTCGACCTGAAGGCCGACGACCTTCGCGATCTTCCCGGCTTCGCGGACAAGTCCGCCGAGAACCTCCGTTCCGCGATCCAGAGGAAGAAGGGGGTGGACTTGGAACGGTTCCTGTACGGTCTGGGGATTCCGGAGGTGGGGGTCGCCGTTTCCCGGGATCTGGCCCGCCATTTCCGGGAGCTGGAGGCGATCCGGAAGGCCGACGGGGAGGAGCTGGAGTCCGTTCCCGGGATCGGGCCGAAGGTGGCCGGGCAGATCGTTTCCTTCTTTCAGGACGAACGGGTTTCGGCCGCCGTGGATTCCCTTCTGGAGAGAGACGTACGCCCGACTCCCCCGTCCGGGGGCTCGGAAGGGCCTTTGGAGGGAAAGAAGGTGGTCTTCACCGGCTCCCTCAACCGCCTCACCCGGGCGCGGGCGAAGGCGATCGTGGAGCGGGCGGGCGGAACCGTGACCTCCTCGGTGAGCGGTGTCACGGACCTGGTGGTAGCGGGCGCGGGAGCAGGTTCCAAGCTGGACCGGGCCCAGGAACTGGGGGTGGAAGTGCTGGACGAGGAGGCATTTCTGATGTTTCTGGCCGAGCACGGGCTCGAGCCGTAGGCCGCGAAGGTCTCCTTTCCCTCTGCGGGAAGCGCCCACCCGCTCCGGTGGCAAATCGGCGGCGGCCGGCGGAGGAACCTCACGATCCCTGCGGGGCTCTTTCGAGGAGGGGTGCGAAGGGGCGGCGCCAGGTGGTTTCGTGGAGGCGGCGGTGCGTGTGCCCTGTTCTGCTCCGCCTGGAAGGGCCCGGCTCCGAAGCGTGCCCCAGGAGAACGAATCCCAGGAGGATCCTATGCGTGCGAGCCTTCGAAGCGGCCCCATCTCCCCGGTCAACGGGGCCCTGATTTTGATTCTGGCAGCCTTCGGAGGCCCGCTCCCGGCCCAGGCGCAGGTCCAGGAGGCGGTGGATATGGACTTCCTGGAGATGGATGTGGCCACGGTGGGGGTGGATTTGAACTCGGGCACCCCGCTGGCTCTCCTGCATTCGGACTGGAACGAGCTCCTTCCCATCTGGATCGGCGAGGCCGAGGCCGGGGCCATCGCACGGGAGCTACGAGGAGTGGAGACTCCCCGGCCTATGACCCACGATCTTCTCGTCTCCGTCATCGAAGAGATGGGGGGCGAACTCCTGGAGATCCGGGTCCACGACGTTCGCGACAATACGTACATCGGGATGCTACGGATCCGTACCGGCGAGGAAGGCCAGGAGATCGTTCGGGAGGTGGATTCCCGTCCCTCTGATGCCTTGGCGCTTGCGGTCCGGACCGGAGCGACGCTCCAGGTGAATCCCGAGCTCCTTACCGCGGCCCCGGACGTGAACTTCATTTCGTCCCAGGACGATTACCCGATCGTTCGGATCCGGGGTGTGACGGCCAGCGACGTTTCGGAGCGCTACCGGGAGCGCTTCTCCCTGCCGGACCGGGACGGGGTCGTGGTCCTTCACGCCACCCACGAGGTGGGAAGCCGAGGGATCGAGCAGGGAGACCTCATCGTGGAAGTGAACGGGACGCCGGTGGAAGACGTGATGGAGTTCCTCGAGGAGGTGGGAGAGACGTCCGAGTCGTCCCACGTTCCGATCAAACTCCTGCGCGACGGAGAGGAGCTGGAGGGGGAGCTGTTGCCGGACACCGGGCCCGGTCGGATCGGCGAGCGCCGATAGGTCCACGGACCCGCCACGTCGTGAAAGCCCCACCCTCCGGAGCACCTCCCTTGGACAACGCTCAGATCGCCGAGTCCCTCTCCGAGCTGGCCGACCTTCTCGAGATCCGGGGGGCGAACCCTTTCCGGGTGCGCGCCTACCGGAATGCGGTTCGGACCATCCAGGGCCTGACCCGCTCCCTTTCCGACATGCTCCAGGGAGGGGAGGATCTTACCGAGCTTCCCGGTATCGGCGAGGACATGGCCGCCCACATCCAGGAACTCCTGGAGACGGGGGATCTGGAGCTCCTGGAGGAGACGGCCAGGGAAGTGCCTCGTTCCCTCACCACGCTCGTCCGGCTGGAAGGGCTCGGGCCCAAGAAGGTGAAGAAGCTCTGGGAGGAGCTGGACATCACCGAGATCGGAGCGCTCGAGGCCGCTTTGCACGACGGGCGGGTGGAGGCTCTGGAGGGTTTCGGCAAGAAGAGCGTAGAAAAGACCCTCCGCTCGATCCGGTCCTTCCGGGAGCGACAGGGCCGCTTCCTGCGCACGGAGGCGGCCCGGCACATGGAGCCGCTGCTGGCCCACATGGAGCGGGCCCCCGGAGTGGAGCGGCTGGAGGTGGCGGGAAGCTACCGGCGGGGCTGCGAGACCGTGGGCGACGCGGACATCTTGGCGCTGGTGGATTCGGGAGCGGATGCCCGGAGGGTCGTGATGGAGCACTTCACCGGGTACTCCGACGTGGAGCAGGTCTCCATGGCGGGAGACACCCGAGGGAGCGTGGTTCTGGCCTCGGGTTTCCCGGTGGACCTCCGGGTCCTGTCCCGGGCGTCGTACGGTGCGGCTCTCCACTATTTCACGGGCTCGAAGGAGCACAACGTGGAGATTCGGCGCCTGGCCGGAGACCGGAATCTCCGAGTGAACGAGTACGGCGTTTTCCGGGTGAAGGAGGACCACGACAACGGGGGCTCCGGAGATGGAGCGGACGGGGGCGCCGGGGAGGAGGAACTGGGCGAACGGATGGCCGGGGAGAGTGAGGAGGAGCTTTTTCGGGTTCTGGACCTTCCCTGGATCCCGCCTACCTTGCGCGAGGGCCGGGGGGAGATCGAAGCCGCCCGGAAGGGAGCGTTGCCCGCTCAGGTCGAGCGATCCCACATCAGGGGCGATCTCCACATGCATTCCACCTGGAGCGACGGACGGAACAGCATCCGGGAGATGGCCGAAGCGTGTCGGGACCGGGGCTACGAATACATGGCTGTCACCGATCACAGTCAGGCGGTTCGGGTGGCGAACGGACTGACGCCGGACCGGGTCCGGGCTCAGTGGGAGGAGATCGAGGAGGTTCGTGAGGAGGTGGAGGGGATTCGGGTCCTCCGCGGCCTGGAGGTGGACATCCTGAAGGACGGAAGCCTGGACATGCCCGACGAGGTGCTGGAGGATCTGGACCTGGTTCTCGTGGCCGTCCACAGCCATATGAACATGGGCAGCCCAGCCATGACGGATCGGATCATCCGCGCCCTGGAGCATCCGGCCACCCACATCCTCGTCCATCCCACGGGACGGCTTCTCAACCGGCGGGACCCCTACGCCGTGGAGGTGGATGCGGTGTTGGAGGCCGCCGCCGACCTGGGTGTGGCGGTGGAGCTGAACGTGAACCCCTACCGGTTGGACCTTCGGGATGTGCACCTTCGGCGGGCCAAGGAGCTGGGCGTGCCGGTGAGCGTGGCCACCGACGCCCACCGGGTGGGCCACCTGGAATACATGGACGACGGATTGCTCCAAGCCCAGCGAGGGTGGCTCGAAGAGGCCGACGTTCTGAACGCGTTGCCGTACTCCGACCTCCAGCGCCGGCTCCGTGGCTCCTCGGAGTGACCGAAGCCCTGCTGTTCCTGGCGGGCGGCACACTTGCCCTCTATCTGGGCGCCGAGTGGCTCGTCCGGGGGGCCGCCCGGGGCGGCCGGGTGCTGGGCGTCCCGGCTCTCATCATCGGGCTAACGGTCGTCTCCCTGGGAACTTCAGCCCCGGAGCTCGTAGTGTCCGTGACGTCCGCCGTTCAGGGGCGTCCGGATCTGGCTCTGGGGAACGTCCTGGGGTCGAACCTGGCCAACCTGGGGCTCATTCTGGGCCTCGTGGCCCTCATTCACCCCATTCGGGTCAGTCATACGGCCCGGAGCCGGGACATCCCTCTCATGATCTTGTTGACCATGGCGGTCTATCCGCTGGTCCGGGATCTGGAAGTGAGCCGGGGTGACGGGGTCATCCTCCTGGTTCTCATGTTCGGGTACCTCTATATCCTGGCAAGGATGATGGGGCGGGAAGGACGGACTAGGCGGCCATCGGGTGGATCGGGGGCGGTGGGAAAGGGGGAGTCCTTGCCCCGAATCCTGGCCGTATCCGCTGCTCTCGCGGTGGTCGGGGCCGGCGCCTTGATCCTGGGGGGACAGGGAATCGTCATGGGCGCCAGCACCCTGGGTGAGGAGTTGGGCGTACCGGAGCTGATCATGGGGTTGAGCGTTGTGGCGATCGGCACCTCCCTGCCGGAGCTGGCCACGAGCCTGGTGGCCGCTTTCCGGGGCAACCCGGGCATCGCCGTGGGGAACGTGGTGGGCTCCAACATCTTCAACCTGGGGGCCGTCCTGGGTACGACGGCCGCCGTTCACCCCGTCATCGTGAGCCCCGTGGTTCCCGAGCGGGAATTCGTGGCGGTCCTCGTTCTCTCCCTCTTTCTCCTTCCGGCGGCGTGGATCGGACAGCGGGTGGCTCGCCTGGACGGAGTCTTGCTCCTGTCCGGCTACGGCGCCGCCTGGGCATGGTTCCTTCTGACATGACGGAAGCCATGGATGGTGAGGGAGTGGGGCGGGGGGGATCGAGTGCTCCGTTCGGAAGCTTGGCCCCTCGAATGACGACGGCCCCGCCTGGGCCCGCCTCCCGGACATGGGCCCGGCGCCTCCACCAGGTGGAGTCCAGGAACGTGACCCGGGTGGACGAGGGCGGTCCGATCTTCTGGGAGGAGGCCCTGGGCGTGAACGTCCGGGACACGGATGGGAACATCTATCTGGATCTGACCGGGGCCTTCGGTGTGGCCGTGGCCGGCCACCGTCACCCGACCGTGGTGTCGGCGGTCCGCGGCGGCCTGGATCGCCTGGTACACGGGATGGGGGACGTCCACCCGTCCCCTGAGCGGGTGGAACTGTTGGAGGCCTTGGTGGCCCGGGGGCCCTGGGGGGAGGGCCGGGGGATCCTGGCCTCGTCGGGATCGGAGGCGGTGGAGACCGCCCTCAAGACGGCTCTCCTGGCCACGGGCCGTGCCGGGATCGCGGCCTTCGAGGGAGCCTACCACGGGGTCACGCTCGGGGCGCTGGCCACCACCGAGCGTGAGCACTTCCGGGGCCCATTCCGAAGGCGGACCTATCCCGGGGTGGAGTTTCTCCCCTTCCCCTACTCGGACGGGGAGAAGGCGGGCACCTCTCCGTCATCCGAGGAGGCGTTGAGGGCGCTGGACCGGACGCTGGCGGAGGGGGCTCCGGACGGAAGCCCGGTGGGGGCCGTGATCGTGGAGCCGATCCAGGGCCGAGCTGGGGTCCGGGTCCCGCCGCCGGGGTTTCTCGAGGAGGTGGAGCGCCGGACCCGTGCCTCGGGGGCGGTTCTCGTCTGCGACGAGGTCTTCTCTGGAATGGGACGCACGGGCCGGTTCTTCGCCTTCGAGGCGGAAGGGATCACCCCTGATCTCGTCTGTCTGGGCAAGGCGCTGGGGGGAGGCCTCCCCCTGAGCGCGTGCTTGGGCTCTCGGGAGGTGATGGATGCCTGGCCCGCATCGGAAGGGGAGTCCATGCACACCACCACCTTCCTGGGACACCCGCTGGCCTGCAGGGCGGCCCTCGCCACCCTTTCGGTCTTGGAGGGGGAGGGGCTTCTCCGGAACGCCGGGCGGGTGGGGGCTGTGTTGGAGGAGGCCATCCGCGAGGGCTTGGGCGCCCGGGCGGACCAAGGCACAATCCGGGGACGTGGGCTCTTCCTGGGGGCGACCCTCCGGGAGCCCGGCGGGGTACAACCTTCGGCTGGAGGAGGGGTCCGGACGGTTCGGGCCCTCCTGGAAAGGGGAATCATCGCCCTCCCCTCGGGAGCGGACGGGGAGGTGGTAGGGTTGAGTCCGCCCCTATCCCTGGATGAGGGATTGGCCCGCTTAGCCGGCCGGGAGGTGGCGTCCGCGCTGCTCCGGGCTGCGGACCAAGGTTGACGGTCCCGTGCGGTGGATGCTCCTCAAGTCCCCGTGCGCCAACACGACGAGCGACATGCATCCTGAACGAAGCCCGACGGAACGAGAGCGGTTCGGCCCCGCCCGGGCCCGGGTGGAAGGGAAGAAGCCGTGAGCCGGTACTTCCTTTTCATCTGGGTCGTGGTGGCTCTGGCCGCCGTGCCCGCCGTGGCTTCGGATCCGGGCTTCCCGCAGGCCGGAGCGGCGGGACAGGACGGCCAGGCCGAGCCGGAGCCCGAGAGCCAGTGGACCCCCGTCCTCATCGTTCCCGGTTGGAGCGACGAGGGAAGCGACGTGGAGCCGCTTCGGCAAAGGTTCATGGACGCCGGCTGGCCGGAAACGCACGTGGGAGCCGTTGACTTCGAAGACCCTTTCGGAAGCAACCGCAGCCACGCCCGGGAAGTGGCGTTGGCCGTGGAGATCCTCCGGACTCGGACCGGAACGTCCCGGGTGGATCTGGTCGCCCACTCCATGGGAGGGCTGGCCACACGGTACTACCTTCTCTTCGAAGGGGGGCAGGACCGGGTGCGTCGGGCCGTTTTTCTGGGCACCCCCCACAGGGGCACGGTGGCGGCTATCCTGGCATGGGGCGAGGGGGGCCGAGAGATGGTGCCCGGAAGCTCGTTTCTGGAGAGGCTGAACTCGTCGGCCCCTGTGCCCGACGGGGTGGAGGCGATGGCGGTTCGAACCCTGCTGGATCTCCGGGTGATTCCCGCCAGCAGCGCCATCCTCCCGGGGGCGGAGAACGTGGAGGTATGTTGCCCGACCCATCAGGGAATGGTGGATGACGACGCCACCTTCCAGGAGGTGCATAACTTTCTGGAGCAGGGCGTTGCGAGCCGGAACGGCGACGGCTGACCCTGTGTATGGATCGCCTGCCGGAAGGGGCTTGATCCCGCCTCGGCACCTTGATAACTTCCGGACCCGCACGGCTGGACTCAAGAGCGGGTCTTGCGCCCCCATCGTCTAGTGGCCTAGGATACCTGGTTCTCAGCCAGGAGACCGGGGTTCGATTCCCCGTGGGGGTACTTTCCACCGGACGGAGTCGTGGATGCGGCTTTCCCGACGACCCGTCCGGTGCTCTACGTTCCGGCTTCGGACGAGGTTAGCGGGCCGAGGTTCCTTCGGGGATCGTTGCCCCGGTGGTCCGCAGCCCGAGACGGCCGCTTAGCTCAGTTGGTAGAGCACTACGCTCACATCGTAGGGGTCGCTGGTTCGAGTCCAGCAGCGGCCATACCCCTTCGGGAAAGGTTCGGCCCTTCCCTCCATACCAAGGCCTCCCCGGGTGATCCCGGGGAGGCCTTGTCGTTATTGACTTTCCGGGATCGGGGGGCACGGATCCACCCCCCCGACGACCGTGGACGAGCCCTTGTGGCGCCCGGTCGATGGGTGGTTTTTCTCCCCTCCTCGCCCACCACTCGCCCTCCAGCGAGTGGGGGCTGGGGCCCCCCGGGACCTCGGGCGCTGAGGACCCCTTCCTTGTCCGGGTGGGCAAGGACGGCTCGCGGCAGGTGACGGGACGGCTTCCCGACGCCGCGCGGGCTCTCCGCGACCTCAGGGACGAGCTTGAGGACGGGAGCTATGTTCCCACCCGTAAGATGCGGTTCGAGACGTTCCTCGAGCACCACTTCCTCCCCTGGAAGCGGCCCGGGCTCAAGCCCAAGACGATCCGGGAATACTTCGTACTGGCGCGGGCGGCACTCTCCCGGGCCGTATCACTCCGGCTCATTCCCCACAATCCGGCAGAGCAGATCAACCCCCGGGAGCAGCGCTCGGAGGACTGGTGGCGCCAGGACCCGTTGGGCCAGGAGGACGGCGTCGAGGGGGACGCTCCGGTGGACCTCTCACGAGTCTGGACCGAGGAGGAGGTCCGCCACTATGTGGAGGTCGCCGATCCCGCGCTGGAGATGACCCGCTGGGTCCGAGCCGGAATGGAGCTCGGCCTCCGTCCACAGGAACAATGCGGCCTCCGGTGGCGTGATGTGGACTTCGCCAAGGGCCTCGTGCGAATCCAGGGGGCGGTGGTCGAGGTCGACCAGGACCGGAGGAAGGAGTTGGGCAAGTGGGTCTGGGGACCGGCCAAGACGGGCTCCCGGACGATCTCCATGTCCGAGGCGGCCAGGGAGGTCCTCCGGATGCAGTGGGACGGGCTCCGTAAGGAGGGGCTCAAGGGCGACCGCGCCGAATTCGTCTTCCCCGCGCGTCGCGGGCCCCGCCCCTTCAACAATCCCAGCAACATCAAGGATCGGCTCCGTGACTACTTCCGCCGCCAGGGAGACTTCCGCGGCATTCCCCCCTACGGGATGCGGCACACGCACGCCACGCGCCTCCTCAACCACGGCTGGGACTCCGCTCTCGTGGCTCAGAGGCTCGGGACGAGCGTCGAGATGATCTCTCGTCACTACGGCCATCTGCTCCTGGACTACGAAACGAAGGCGCTGGCCCGCATGCCGTTGCCCGGAGGTGGGCCGGCGATGGTGGTGGGCAACGATCACGATGCGACTGCTGGGGATGGAAGCACGGCCAAGGTGGCTTGATGGCGTGACGCCGACTGTCCAGCGATCAAACCGTGCCACGGCGGTCCCCGATCCGGAGGTTCGAGGATTCACGTCGGGTGCCCGGCAGATACGGTGCCTCCGCGTTCCCCCGGGCCCGACGCGGAGCGGGGACGGGACTACGTGCCCTTGCGGAGCTTCGACCGCCCGGACGCTGTGAGCGAATTCGAGCCCCCCGGCCCGGAGCTCGCCGGAGGCGAGGCCGCCGCGGCCTCCGGGGAGTATCGCCTCAATGTGTCCATGACCCCATCCTCTCAAGCTCTGGGGCTCCAGAAAACCCGGGGCGGTTCAGTACATCTGTTCGATCTCTCGGTGTCAAATCACTGCCCGGCCAACCTGCCGGAGAAGCCGCAAGGCGTCCGCTCGAACCCCGAAATCCGACGACCACCCAGGAGGGGCTGCCCCGGCACGGACTCCAGTCTGTTCTCGCGGCGTTCGACACGGGCTTGGGTGGGGGCCGCCGTCCGTCCGGGTATGGCCGCCAGCTTGCCCAAGTTCGGGAGAAGAGGCATCTTCGATGAGTGTTTCCACTTTCCGGAAACTGGAAAATGTCTCCTGAGAAGCAGCCCTCACTCCGCCCGCTGGACGCGGTGGTCGCGCTCCACCTGGCCCTCCAACCGGAGGACGGCTACGAGACCGTGGCGGACGTCCTGGGCATCGGCCTCGGGTCGGGACACCGGTCCGTGAAGCGCCTGGTCGCGGCCGGCCTCGTCCTCCCGCACCGTCGGGCGGTAAGCCCCGGTCCGCTTATGGAGTTCCTCGAGCACGGGGTTCGGTTTGCCTTCTATCCCGTCACGGGCCCCGAAGCCCAGGGTGTCCCAACGGCTCACTCGGGACCGCCGATGGTCGAGCAAATCGCGAGCGAGCGAGCCATGGTCTGGCCGAGTGCCGACGGTACGGTCCGAGGAGACAGTCTCATTCCGCTCTACGAAGGAGCACCCAGGCTGGCGAGGCGTTCCCCTCGACTCTACGAGCTCCTCACGCTGGTGGATGCCATCCGGGTAGGCCGCGCACGTGAGCGCCGCCTCGCCGTAGACTTCCTCAAGGCCGGACTCGAGGAGGCCATATCAGGATGAGGTCCAACCTCCCTCTGCTGGAAGGGATTGCCCGCGTGCTCGAGTCTCTCCTGGCCGAACTCGTGTTCGTCGGCGGCGCGACGACCGAGCTCTTCTTCACGGCTCCGGCCGCGTCGGAGGTCCGGGTCACTCGGGACGCGGATGTGATTTGCGAGGTCACCGGTCGGTTGGAGTACCACCGACTGGGGGAGCGGCTTCGCGAGCTGGGCTTCCGCGAGGACATCGCTCCCGACGCTCCTCTGTGTCGTTGGAGGTCGGATGCGGGGGTGCTCGATGTCATGCCCACGGATGAAGAAATCCTGGGGTTCAGCAACCCTTGGTACGACCGGGCGATGGAGACGGCGGAGTGGACGGAGATCGCGGGGGACGTTCGGATTCGCCTTGTTTCACCGCCCATGTTCGTGGCGACGAAGCTGGCAGCGTTCGAGGGACGGGGGGAGGGCGACCTGATGGCGAGCCATGACATCGAGGACATCCTCGCGGTCGTCGCGTACCGGGAAGAGCTGCTCGAGGAGGTGGGCGCGGAGCCGGGCGATGTGCGGCGCTGGATTCAGGAACGGATTGCAGCTCATCTCGTGGAGCACCCGGATGCCGAGCACGCCGTCGTCGGAAGCCTACCCGGTGCCAGGGTGGTCCCCGACCTGGTTCCCAACGTTCTCGTGCGTTTGAGGCGGTTGGCGGAGGCTGGCCCAGCGCAGGGGTGACCGAGCTCAGTTTCCGTCAGGGCTCAGGAGTTCGGCAATGCTGACGTCCTACCCATTGCGATGGATGATACGGTCACGGTGGAGATCGGTGTCGAGGAGCTGCGCTTTCCTAAGCTGAGAGAACACCTCCCAGTCTTCGCCGAGGAGGTAAGTCGCCTTTCCGTAGAAGGCGCTTCCCAGCACGTAGAACCCACGTTGGGGGAAGCCGAAAACGAGGTAGCCTCGGAATCCGGCTCGTCCGACGGCGACGAACTCAGGTCCGTAGGCGTTGATGCGGCTCCATCGATGCCAAGACACGGGCCGTTTCCCGTCGCCCTTTTCCCGCGATACGTCCTGGACTCGTGGTTCGACCTCCACCCACGGGTGCTTTCCCGGCGGAAGGATGTGGGTCTGCGCCCCGAAGTTCGGCCCAGTTGGAGAGTCAAGTAGCGCAACGAGCCCATGGGGGCTCCACGCCTTGGGGCCTTTCCGTCTCGGAACCGGGGCAACGATGGCCTCGAAGCCCATCGCACGAACCTGCCATGTAACAAACCTTCGTCCTCGGGACAGTACCGAAGTACAGGGTAAGCCGGCTGCCTTTCCATGATCGAGCGCACCATCGATCGAATGATGGGTGGTGCCACCATAACTGGCCGGCTGGCGAGATCCAGGACGGGCAGTTCTGCCAGGCGTATGCGAACGTGTGGGGTGGTGAAGAACCCTACACGTTCACGTGGGACGGCCAGTTCGACAATT
>SKSR01000199.1 GCA_007122885.1 Gemmatimonadota bacterium | reverse complement strand
GGTTTGGCTTCCGGCGAAGCGGTGGAGGAGTTTCAGCTCCTGCGGGAGGTTCTCATCCGTCAACTGTTCGATGATCCTCCCGGGGGAGACCTGGAGTCGTTGGCGCTCCGGGAAGTTCTCCTTTTGAATCGGATCGTGGACGACGGCGTGACCTTTACCGGGGTGGGCCACACGGATTCCCTCTTTTTCGCTCTCTTCCAGGGTGACGGTGTTTCGGACGCTCCTACCGCCCAGGTGGTCGAACAACTTCGGAAGCAGGTGGCGGGCGTGCGGGAGGAGCACCGGAGCTTGGACGTGGGGGACGCCCACTGAATCTCCGCTGGACCTCCGCCTGTCGAGGGGGCCACAACGACGGGAACCCATTCAGTGCCCGTCGGTAGTGCACCCCGTTCCGAGTCGAAGTCCGGGCTCAATCGGCCCGACTCTCGGCACATGACACGCAATGGGGAGCGGGACCCGAGGGTTCGTCCTCTCGGGGCGCCGGGCCGCGGTGCCCGGCACCCTGCCCGTGGAGGGTGTAGATGGCCATGAGGAAGAACGGTAGTTCGCCGGACGGCTCCACAGGAGACATGCCCCCGGAAGAGTTCCGGGCCGCAGGCCGGGAGGCCGTGGACTGGGTGGCCGAATACCTGGCTGAAGTGGAGAAGTATCCGGTTCTGGCCCAGGTCCGGCCCGGCCAGCTTCGAGGGGCTCTTCCCGACGCGGCGCCCGAGCAGGGCGAGCCCATGGAGCAAATCCTCGATGATTTCCGCGAAGTGGTCCTCCCCGGTGTGACCCATTGGAACCACCCCTCCTTCCACGGCTATTTCGCCGTGACCGGGTCCGGTCCGGGGATCCTGGGGGAGCTGCTGACGGCGGCCCTGAACGTGAACGCCATGGTCTGGCGAAGCTCTCCAGCGGGGACCGAGCTGGAGGAGCACACCCTGGATTGGCTTCGGGATCTCCTGGGGCTTCCGGAGGCCTTCGAGGGGGTCATCAACGATACGGCCTCGCACAGCTCACTTTACGCACTGGCCGCGGCGCGGGAAGAAGCCTACCCCGAAGCCCGAGAGGTGGGCCTGGCCGGTTCTCCGCGAGGTCGAATCTACGCCTCCAGGGAAGCGCATTCCTCCATCGAGAAGGCCGCCCTCACGCTGGGGCTCGGAAGGGAGGGGGTGCGGAAGGTGGAGGCGGACGACCAGTTCCGGATGAACCCGGAAGCTCTCCGAGAGGCCCTTGAGGAGGATCGCTCTCGTGGGATCCGTCCGGTGGCCGTCGTCGCCACCGTGGGAACCACTTCCACCAGCAGCGCCGACCCGGTGGCCGAGCTGGCCGAGGTGGCGGAGGAATGGGGGTTGTGGCTACACGTGGACTGTGCCTACGCGGGCGCTTCGGCCATGGTTCCCGAGCTCCGTGTTCATTTCCGGGGGTGGGAACGGGCCGATTCCGTGGTGTTCAACCCGCACAAATGGCTCTTCACTCCGGTGGACTGCTCCGTGCTGTACTGCAGGAGGCCGGAAGCTTTGGAGCGGGCCTTCAGCCTCACACCCGAATATCTCCGGACTCGGGAGCAGGGAACCGCTCGGAACCTCATGGATTACGGAGTGGCTCTGGGCCGGCGCTTCCGAGCCCTCAAGCTTTGGTTCGTGCTCCGATACTTCGGCGCCGAGGGCATTCGGAGCCGGATCCGAGAGCACGTGCGACTCGCTCGGCTCTTCGCGGAGTGGGTCGAGGAGGACCCGGACTGGGAACTGGTGGCTCCCGTCCCATTCAGCACGGTGGTCTTCCGCTATGCCTCACCGGAGCTCGACGGGGAGGAGCAGGATCCGGCCAACGAGGAGCTTTTGGAGAAGGTGAACGGGACCGGGGAAGCCTTCCTCTCCCATACACGCCTCAGGGGCCGGATCTCCCTCCGCCTCTCCATCGGCAACTTGAGGACCCGCGAGAAGCATCTGACGCGCACTTGGGAGCTCCTCCGGCGATCGGCCACCGAGGTGGTCGGCCAGACGGCCTCCCGGTTGGGATGAGGTCGGGCGGCCGAGCGGGGCGCCGCGAGGCATTTCCCGGGGGTACCCCCACCGCTCACTCCATCTCCCGCACTTCCTTCACCAACCCGGCGAGCGACTCCTTGGCGTCTCCGAAAAGCATCATCGTCCGGTCCATATAGAAGAGCTCGTTGTCGATACCGGCGAAGCCGGGGCTGAGGCTGCGCTTGAGTACCACCACGCTCTTCGCCTTGTCCACATCCAGGATCGGCATGCCGGCGATGATGCTTCCGGGCTCCCGGGCGGCCGGGTTCACCACGTCGTTGGCTCCTACCACCACGGCGACATCCGTTCTGGGAAAGTCCGGATTGATCTCGTCCAGGTCGAAGAGGCGATCATAGGGGACGTCGGCTTCCGCCAGGAGAACGTTCATGTGCCCGGGCATGCGCCCCGCCACCGGGTGGATGGCGAAGCGGACGGTGACTCCACGTTTCTCCAGCAGATCCATGAGAGCCCGAAGCTCGTGTTGGGCCTGGGCCACCGCCAACCCATAGCCGGGCACGACGGTGACCGTGTCCGAGTAGGCCAGGACCATGGCCGTCTCCTCCGGGTCCACGCTCCGAACGGTTTTTTCTCCGTCGTCGGTGGCGGCGCTTACCCCGTCTCCGGCTCCGAAGGCCCCGAAGGCCACGTTCGCAAGCGAGCGGTTCATGGCCTTGCACATGAGCTGGGTGAGGATGAGTCCGGCCGCTCCCACCAGGGCACCGCTGATGATGAGGATATTGTTCCCCAGGACGAAGCCCGCTGCGGAGGCTGCCAGCCCCGAGTATGAGTTAAGGAGCGAGATCACCACCGGCATATCCGCGCCCCCGATGGGGATGACGAGGAGGATGCCCAACAGGAAGGCGAGCCCGGCCAGGGTCAGGTAGAAGGAGGGGGCGTAGGTTCCCGTGGCCAGGTAGCCTCCCACCGAGAGAACCGCCAGAAAGAGGATGAGGTTCAAGGTCTTCTGCAGGGGAAAGGTCACCGGGTTGCCCGTCACGAGCCCCTGGAGCTTTCCGAAGGCCACCATGCTCCCCGAAAACGTCACCGTTCCGATCAAAGTCGAAACGGCGATGGTGGTCCCGTCGGCTACGGGAAGCTCTCCGGCTCCGCCCGCGCCGAAGAATTCGGCGGAGGCGACCACCGCCGACGCTCCTCCACCCAATCCGTTGAAAATGCCCACGAGCTGGGGCATCTCCGTCATTTGAACCGTTCGCGCCAGGAATGCACCGATGATGGAGCCGAGCACCAGCCCCACCGCCACCGTGCGCCAGTCCAGGATCTGCTGGTCCACGATCGTGACCACGATGGCCAGGAGCATGGCGGACGAAGCGAAGGCGTTGCCCCGGCGGGCCGTTGCAGGGGATCCCAGCAGCTTGATCCCGAAGACGAACAGGATTGCCGAAGTGATATAGACCAGATCCACCACCGCTTCAGGCATTCTCGCACCCCCCGCTGAACTGGCCTCCGTGGCCTCCGGCACCGACCACCATCCCGTCGGATCCCTCCCCGAGTTCGGTCATCGCCGCTTGAACATCCGGAGCATCCGGTCCGTGACCATGAACCCCCCGACCACGTTGATCGTGGCCATGACGATGGCCACCACCCCCAGGACCGTGACCAGGATGGTTTCGGCTCGCGCGGCCACCATGATCGCCCCGATGACGGTGATTCCAGAGATGGCGTTCGCCCCCGACATGAGAGGCGTGTGGAGCGTGGGGGGAACCTTGGTGATGACCTCGAAGCCGGCGAGCATGGCCAGGACGAAGACATATAGCCCGATGATCAGCTCACCCATGGGACTCCTCCTTTTCGCCCGTCTGGTCCGTATCCGTGTCTCCACCCGGTGCCTTCTCCTCCGGGCCGGCTTCTCCCAGAGCTTCCAGGACCTTGGGATGCACCACTCGTCCCCCGTGGCTCACGCAGCAACCGGAAACGATCTCGTCCTCCAGGTCCACCCGGAGGTCTCCGTCGCTCAGAAGGTGCAGGAGTAGAGCGGAGACGTTCCTGCCGTACATCTGGCTGGCGTGCGTAGGAAGTTCGGAGGGTAGATTCGTGGGACCCGCGATTCGGACCCCGTGGTGCTCCACCACCTGGTCCGGCTCGCTCAACTGGCAGTTCCCACCGGTGGAGGCGGCCATGTCCACCACCACCGAGCCGGCCCGCATGCTCCGAACCATCTCCTGCGTCACCAGGACGGGAGCCCGGCGCCCGGGGACCTGTGCCGTGGTGATGACCAGGTCCGTTTGTCGGATCTCTCCGGCGATGAGATCCAGGTTCTTCTTCTGCTCGTCTTCCGAAAGGGCCCTGGCATACCCTCCCTCGGTTTCGGCGTCAGCCTCCAGGTCGGACTCCAAGAAGGTGGCACCTAGACTCTCCACCTGTTCCTTTACCGCCGGCCGGATGTCGAAGCCGGTTACCGTGGCACCGAGCCGCCTGCAGGTGGCAATGGCCTGGAGGCCCGCCACCCCGGCACCCAGCACGAGAACCTTCGCCGGCGGAACCGTCCCGGCCGCGGTCATGAGCATGGGGAGGAACCTGCCCAGTTCGCTGGCGCCCAATAGAGCGGCACGGTACCCTCCGGCCGTGGCCTGGGAGGAGAGCGCGTCCATCTTCTGGGCCCGGGTGACTCGCGGCAGGAGCTCCAAGGCGAGAGCGCTCACGCCCTGCCGTCCCAGGGCCTGAACCGTTCCCAGCTCCTCGAGCGGGTTCAGGAAGCCGAGGAACACGGCTCCCTCCGGGAGGGCTCCCACCTCGTCCCGTTCCCCATCTTTCCCCAGGGTGGGCGGATTCACCTTCAGCACCGCCCGCGCGTCGGCCAGGAGATCGGGCAGATTCCCATGGACCTCGGCCCCCTCCTCCCGGTATTTCTCGTCTGGAAAGCCGGCGGAGGCGCCGGCCCCTTCCTCCACGGCGACGGAAATGTCCTTTTCCCCGAGCTTCGCTACGGACTCGGGGACGAGGGCCACCCGCCGCTCTCCTGGGCGGGTGTCTCTCAGCACGGCGATCCGCATGACCCTTTTCGCACTCCTTGTCCAAGCACGAGCCGACCTCGCCGGAGCCCGCAAGCTCACCGTCCGGGAATCCGACGAAACAATGGAGACCACGTTCACACATTCGAAAGTCGAGGGCAACCGAAATGCCTGGGGGGAAAGGTTCGGAACACTCGGTCCGGCCGTCCGGACGGGACCCGGCAAGGGGTGGGCTCCAGCAGCGGTGTGGGCCCTACCGATAACCATCTGTTCGTTGATGGTCTCCGCGTTGGAGGCCCAGTCCGGGAGGCCGCTGGACGCCAACCACTGGAGCCGGGATCTGGCTCAAACCCTCGAGATTCTCGACCCCTCGACGCCCCGCATGGTGGATTCCGGCATCCTCACCACCGGTATCCTCCGGCTGCCGGCCGGCGAGCACGACGGAGAGTGGGAGGTCCTGCGGAGAGGATGGCTCGAATCCCTGGTCCATCAGCACCCATCGGCCCGGCAGGAGCCCGTGGCCTTGGGAGTTCCCCTCGGCGTGGCAGGGGCCTTCGGGTACCGGCGTGAAGCCAACCTCCTGGAGGAGGGGGAGGGTGGCTTCGTGGACCTCTCCGCCGAGGCCCGCGGGGAGTCCGGTCTGGGGGGGTGGTTCCAAGGGAGGTGGGCCGACGGGGGGCCACTTCAGGGGGTGGAATCCCTGGGGGCGTTCTGGGAACACGGGGCTTTCCACGTGTCCGCCGGTCGTCAGTCGACCCGGGTGGGGCCGGGGGAAACCGATCCGGTTACCGAGGGCAACGTGGGGGTGGATCAGCTCCGGCTGGGAACCACGCGGCCGGTGGAGGGCCCGGGTCCTCTGGGCTTCCTCGGTCCCACCTCATTCCAGATGGGAGTAGGCACTCTCGAGGGCACCGGGGACGTGGATCGTCCCCTCTATGGGATCATGAGCGTGGCATTTCGCCCCCACCCGGCCGTGGAGGTCGGTGGAGGTCGTTCCGCCGCGTTCGCCGGGGAGGGGCGCCCGAGCGTGACGACCCGGAGGGTCCTGGGGATGCTGGCCGGCTGGCACTCGAGTGCCGACGGTGTGGAGTTCGAGTTCGAGGATCAGTACGCCATCCTGTATGGGCGAGTACGAACCGAAGTCCTCGGTCCTCCCGTCTCGATCTACGGCGGGTTGGGGATCAACGACACCGAAGGGGCGGTCCGAGACGATCCGGCGGTGGTGGCCGGGATTCGAGCTCCCTTCGCAGCCTTCGGTGGGGTCCTTTCCCTGGGTTACGAATACGGAGCCATCGGTCCTCGGGCTCGGGTGTGTTGGTGGTGCGAGGTGGGTCGGAGGCTCAGGACATGGTACGACCACTTCGTTTACGGGCGGCACGAAGTGGGGGGAGTTCCACTGGGGAGTTCCCTGGGAGGGTACGGTGCTCGACACGTTCTCCGGGGGGCATACTGGCACGAGGGGGGGGAGCGGCATCTGCAGGCCCGCGTCTTCTTCGAGGTTCGGGAGGAAGGGAACTTGCTGGAGGATCGTTGGCCGGGAAAGCGCCGAGGTGTCCGGATCGACGGGTTCGCGCGGCTGGCGGAGGATTACCGCTTGGAGGGCAGGGCGGTGGTGGCCGGGGGACCGGAGGTGGACTGGGACGTGGGAGGGGAGCTGTGGATCGCATGGCAGCTCCCCTTCTCGGGCCCCCCGGGCCGCTGATCCTGAGGCCCCGTCGAGCCATACCCCCGCCCGGGTTCGAGGGTGAGGATCCGTGTCCGTCGTGTCCTCGTTCCACCCGTCGGACTTCCCGGGAGGTCGGTCCATGTTGGCTCAGGTTCACTCTGCGGCCCTGCAGGGCATCGAAAGCTACCGGGTTCGGGTGGAGGTGCACCTGGCCTCCGGCCTTCCTGCGTTCTCCGTGGTGGGGCTTCCCCAGGGCGCCGTCAGGGAGAGTCGGGAGCGCGTCTGGGCGGCGTTGACGAACAGCGGGCTCCGCCGGCCCCTCGGCCGGATTACCGTGAATCTGGCGCCTGCGGACGTGAAGAAGGAGGGCAGCCAGTTCGACCTTCCCATCGCCGTGGGGCTCCTGATGGGTGAGGGTGGACTTACGCCGGAGGCCACGGACGGAGCCCTTCTGGTGGGGGAATTGGGTCTCGACGGGACCCTCCGCCCCATGCGAGGTGCGCTCGCCGTGGCGGAACGGTGCCGCAGGGATGAGGTGCGCGATCTCGTCCTGCCCGCGGCCAACGCCGGAGAGGCTGCCATGGTCTCCGGACTCCGGGTCCGGGGCGCGGAGAGCTTGAAGGAGGTCCTGGCCCATCTCCGGGGCGCCCGTTCGATCCCGCCCGCTAGCCCCATCTTCCAGTCGGCTCCGGATTCCGTCGACGGAGGGCGTGAGCCTCTGGATCTGGCGGACGTTCGGGGTCAGGGTGTAGCCCGCCGGGCTCTGGAAGTGGCCGCCGCCGGAGACCATAATCTCCTGATGGTGGGTCCGCCCGGATCCGGCAAGACGATGTTGGCTCGTCGCCTCCCGGGGATCCTTCCTCCCCTGTCCTTCCAGGAGGCGTTGGAGGTGACGAAGATCCACTCGGTGGCCGGTCTTCTGTCGGAGGATGGAGGGCTCGTATCCCGCCGTCCCTTCCGGGCACCCCACCACACGGTGAGCAGTGCGGGGCTGGTGGGAGGTGGACGGCCCGTTCGTCCCGGCGAGGTCACCCTGGCTCACCATGGTGTGCTCTTCCTCGACGAGCTCCCGGAGTTCAACCGGACATCCCTGGAGGCCTTGCGGCAACCCATGGAAGGGGGAGAGGCCACGGTGACCAGGGCAGAGCAGTCTGTCAGGTACCCGGCCCGCTTCACCTTCGTGGCAGCCATGAACCCCTGTCCTTGTGGTCTCCACGGCGACGACGAGGGTCGCTGTCGCTGTGACCCGACCGAGGTGGACCGGTACGCGCGACGGATTTCGGGTCCCGTTCGGGACCGGGTCGACCTCCACATCGGCCTCGCGCCCGTGAAGGTCGAGGAGCTCCGTTCGGATGTGGAGGGTGGAGAAGGCTCCCGGGAGGTTCGGGAACGTGTCACCGAAGCTCGGGACCGCCAGAAGCGCCGCTACGATGCCATGGGCCCGAACGGTACGAACGGCGCGTTGACCGATTCCGGCGTTCGCCGATGGTGTACGCTCTGTTCCGACGGGGAGGGGCTACTACGCTCCGGGGCCCGCAAGCTGCGCCTTTCGGCACGAGGAGTCGTCCGGGCTCTGAAAGTGGCCCGGACGGTCGCCGATTTGGCAGGGAGGGACCAAGTGTGTCCCGATGATGTGGCCGAGGCCCTCCACTTCCGAGGATGAGCGGGGCGGAAACCCGAAAGCCGCTCGGTAGGATCGCCGGTGCCGGAGCCTGCCGGGGAAGCACGCGTGAACGGACGGGCGCGGCGAGGGTATTGGGCTCTTGGCGCCTATACCGCACGACGGTTTCCATCCCCAGACCGACCCGACGAAGGAATATGCGACTCTTCATCGCGCTGAATCTGCCTCAGGCTGAACGGGAGCGGATCCACGAGGCCGCGGCTCCGCTCCGGGAAGCGGGCTATCCCGTTCGGTGGCTCGACCCGGACCGGTTCCACTTGACCCTCAAGTTTCTGGGCGAAGTGCGTTCGGAACGGGTGCCCACGGTGGAGCGCGTGGTGGAGCGGGTGGCCGCGAGTACGGGCTCGTTCGAGATGGAGGTGGCCGGCTTCGGCGCTTTTCCCACGATTCGCCGCCCACGGGTGTTGTGGGTGGGTGTCACACCGGATCCGGCCTTGCGTTGCCTGAAGCAAGACCTGGAGTGGGCGTTGGCGAATCACGGATTCGAGCGGGAGACCCGGGCCTTCCACCCCCACATCACGCTGGGCCGTGTGGACGTGCCCAACGGGGCCGGAGCCTTCCGAGGTCTGGATGAAGAGGCCGCGGGACTGGACTACCGGAGCCGCGTTCCGGTTCGAACGGTGGAGCTCATGCGGAGCCACCTGTCCCGCAAGGGTGCCCGATATTCCGTGGTTCGCGAGTGCGAACTCAAAGTGGCCGCTTCCAAGAGCTGAAGCGGTCCACGTGTACCGCGCCTCCGGCGGTTGTATCTCCTACCTCTTGCTTCCCGTCCTTCTTGCGGCGGGGCTTTACGTCGTGTGGCACCGGGACCCGGTGGTGATGCCGGAGATTCGCGATCGGTTGGGATTGGAGGAGCCGGCTCGCCCTGGGATCCCGAATGAGGCCTCTCCCGAGTTGGCCACCGAGGCCATGGATCGCCTGGACCGGCTTCTCTCCGGCGAGGCCCAGGGGGATACCCTTTTCCTGACCGGGGCGCACGTTTCCAGTCTCCTCGAACACGCCGTTTCCGAGCTGGTCCCACCGGGGGTCTCCGTTCCCCGGGTGGCCATCGCCGACGGGGACATATCGGTCCAAGGTCAGGTGGCTCGACGGGTGTTCCCCGAGTTGGCCGATCTGGAGCCCTGGTTCCCGGTGCTTCCCGACACGGTTCCCGTCTCCCTTCGGGGGGCTGTGCTTCCCTTCGGGGTGGGTGAAGCGGTGCTGGTTGTGCGGAGGGTGGAGGTTTCCGGGGTGCCCCTTCCTCGCCGATTCCACCAACGGGTGCTTGACGCCATTGGAAGAGTGGACCGGCCGGGACTTCCGCCGGAGGGAATCACCGTACCCATCCCTGCAGGGTTGGTCGCCGTTTTCGCCCAGGGCGAGCACCTGGTCCTGGTGGCCGGATCGTGACCCTCGGCTAGGCCCCGGGAGCGAACGAACGCATGGCCAGGATCCTGGTGGTGGACGACGAGGAGACGATTCGGGAGGCCTTGGCTCAGCTCTTCGAGTACGAGGGACACGAGGTTCTCCTGGCTTCGTCGGGGCACGACGCCTTGGAGCGGACTGCTCAGGATCATGCCGATGTCGTGTTCCTGGACGTGAAGATGCCGGGAATGGATGGGCTGGAGACCCTCCTCCGCCTCCGACGGGGCTCCCCGGGCACGGAAGTGGTCATGATCAGCGGGCACGGGACCATCGAGACGGCGGTGGAGGCGACGCGCCGAGGGGCGTACGACTTTCTCGAAAAACCCTTGGATACGGATCGCCTCCTGCTCACCCTCCGGAACGTCCTGGAGAAGAAGGGCCTCTCCGACCGAGTGGAGGCTTTGGAAAGCCAGGTGGAGGCCCGCCACGAGATCGTGGGGAGCTCGGCCCGGATCCAGGAGGTGGTGGAGCGTGTGGAGCGGGTGGCTCCCACGGATGCCCGGGTCCTCGTCTCCGGGGAAAACGGTACGGGGAAGGAGCTGGTGGCCAGGGCCCTTCATCGACTTTCAGCCCGCAAGGACGGTCCCTTCGTGGAAGTGAACTGTGCCGCCATTCCCTCGGAGCTCATCGAGTCCGAGCTCTTCGGTCACGTGAAGGGCTCGTTCACGGGAGCAGTGGAGGACCGGGCGGGCAAGTTCGAGCAGGCGGACCGAGGGACCCTGTTTCTGGACGAGATCGGAGACATGTCCCTGGCGGCTCAAGCCAAGGTTCTCCGTGCGTTGGAGGAAGGGGTGGTCACCCGGGTGGGCGACGATCGTTCTCGTCGGGTCGATGTACGTGTGGTCGCCGCCACGAACAAGGATCTGGAGGAGGAGATCCAGGCGGGGCGTTTCCGCCAGGACCTCTTCTACCGGCTGAACGTGGTGCCCATCTCCATCCCCCCCCTCCGGGAGCGTCGGGAAGACATCCCCATGTTGGCCCACCACTTCCTGCGGAAGATGGTGGCCGACGGGGAGGCGACTCCGAAGGCCTTCGACTCGAAGGCGTTGAAGCGGCTTCAGACAATGGATTGGCCGGGGAACGTACGGGAGCTGAGGAACACGGTGGAGCGCCTGCTCATCCTTTCATCGGACGATACGATCACCGAGGAGGAAGTCGTTCGACACCTCTCGCCGCCCACGTCGGTTGCAGACGGGCCGGGGGCGGAGGATCCGCTCGAAGCGACCACGTTCAGTGACTTCAAGGACCGGGCCGAGGCCGCATTCATCATCCGGAAGCTGCGGGAGCACGACTGGAACGTGGCGGAGACGGCCCGGGCCTTGGAGATGCCCCGCTCGAACCTCTACAAGAAGATCGAGAAGTACGGCTTGGAACGGGAGGGTTGAGTGGTGGAAAGCGATGGCGTGGGACCGGTCGCGGTGCTCGTCGTTCTCCTCGTTTGGGTGGCGGCCACGGTTACGGCAGGGGCGCTCCTCGCCCGACTCGCCGTTTTCCTGAGACCCGGCTATTCCTTTTCCCGGCTTTGGGTGCTCTATTCGGGAATCTCCGCCGTGCTGGCAGGGCTGCTCTATGTGATCTTGGACATGTGAGGGCTTGTAAGCCATGGCTCCTCCTGCAGAACCATCCCGGTTCTCCCGGGAAGGATCCAGCTTCGGACCGGGGCCGTTCCGATGGTTATGGGAGGGCATCCGTCCAGTCCTCGTGGCCCTCTTCCTCCTCCTCCTGGTTCGGGGCTTGTTCGTGGAGGCCTTTAAGATCCCTACCGGATCCATGGAGGAGACCCTCCTGGTCGGCGACTTCCTCCTGGTGAACAAGGCCGCGTACGGTGCCGAGCTTCCGGGGATGGACGTGTCCATCCTCCCGGCAGCGGATCCGCAACGAGGTGATGTGGTGATCTTCAACCCACCCCACGACCCGAAGAAGCACTACGTGAAGAGGGTGGTGGGTGTCCCGGGGGATACGCTGCAGATGGCGCGAAAGGAGCTCCGGGTAAACGGGAGGGACAAGACCGAGCCTTACGTGACGCATCTGGACCCGTCCGGCGATGCCGTTCACCCGGACATGCGGTGGCAGGAGCGATACCTGGTCACCCCCTCGGACTCGACCTACAGACCCACACGAGACACTTGGGGCCCGCTGGTGGTCCCGCATGGCCGCTACTTCGTTCTCGGGGACAGCCGAGACAACTCGGAAGACTCCCGCTATTGGGGCTTCGTCGAGAGAGAGGCGGTGAGGGGCCGACCCCTTTTCATCTACTACTCCGTGGCCATGGACGAGCGGAGTGCCATGGGGTGGGTCCGGGAGATTCGCTGGGCGCGAATCGGCGGTCGAATCCGGTGACGGGGGTCCCCTCGGACCTTGGCGGGAAGAATCCGCCTTGGGGGGTGTTGCGCGACCGAGTGCCCCCCCCCAATGATGAAGGACGATCTCGTCCCGGCTTCGTGGCCGGACGGCTTTTCGATACGGATCGGATAGGTCCGGTGGCCCGAATGGGCCTGCGCGTCGGACCAGGGGGATCACGCCCGTCCCGGGTGCTCTATGAACTCTACTCCTCGTCTGGGTCCTTCGGGTGACGGCTCCCTCGACCAATACCTGCAGGAGATCAGCCAGTATCCTCTCATCGACCGAGAGGAGGAGGCACGCCTCGCTCGTCGGATCAGGGAAGGGGACGGGGAGGCCCTGGACAAGCTCGTCCGTTCCAACCTCCGCTTCGTCGTATCCGTGGCGAAGAAGTACCAGAACCAGGGTGTCCTCCTCTCTGACCTGATCAACGAAGGGAACCTGGGGCTCATTCGGGCCGCCCATAAGTTCGACGAAACCAAGGGCATCAAGTTCATCTCCTATGCGGTCTGGTGGATCCGCCAGGGAATCCTGCAGGCGCTGGCGGAGCAGAGCCGGATCGTCCGAGTTCCCCTGAACCGGGCCGGGGCCCTGCACCGAATCGGAAAGCGAAGCGCGAACCTGCTACAGGAGCTCGGGCGAGAGCCCACCGCCGACGAGCTGGCCAAGGACCTGGACCTTCCCAAGGACGAGATCGCCAGAACCCTGGCCGTGTCGCGCTCGCACCTCTCCCTGGACGCACCGCTCACGCCGGGAGAGGACAACCGGCTCATGGACTATCTGCCCGACCAGTACGCCGTGGACCCGGAAGACAGCGCGTACGAGGAGGCGTTGAAAGAGACGGTGGATCGGGCCCTGGAGACCCTCAAGGAGCGGGAAGCGAAGGTCCTCCGACTCTACTTCGGGCTCGACGACCAGGAGCCCATGACCCTGGAGGACATCGGCGCCCTGATGGGGATCACTCGCGAGCGGGTTCGTCAGATAAAGGAGAAAGGCCTCCAGCGTCTCCGGCATGCGTCCCGGGCGCGCTTCCTGGAGACCTTCACCCGATGACCCTCCGCCCCGGTACGTACACGCCCCTTCCGGGGGCTCGAAAGCCCGCGTCCGCTGGGCGTTTTTCTGCGGTTGACACCCACTGAGGCGGGGGGTATCATTCAAAGCTCTGTTTATACTATTCGCCCACCTGGTGGGATGATGAAGACCTATACTCCGAAAAAGCACGAGATCGAGACCAAGTGGTGGGTCGTCGACGCCGCCGGAAAGCCCTTGGGGCGGGTGGCTTCCCAGGTGGCCCATGTACTTCGGGGCAAGCACAAGCCATACTTCACGCCGCACCTGGACACCGGTGACCACGTCATCGTCGTGAACGCGGCCAAGGTGCACCTGACCGGACGGAAGGCGGACCAGAAGGTCTACTTCAGGCACTCCGGATACATGGGGGGCAACAAGGAGATTCCCTTTCGGCGCATGATCTCCACCCACCCGGAACGGGTCATGGAGCTGGCCGTGAAGGGAATGCTCCCCAAGAACGCCCTGGGAAGACAGATCAGGCGAAAGCTCAAGGTCTACCCGGGAGCGGAGCACCCCCACGAGTCCCAGCAGCCCGAGCCTCTGGAGATCTGAATCCGGTCCCGGATTCGCCCTTCATCCCGAGTACGGATTTTCCCATGGCGGTAGAGACGACGGAAGCCATTCGAGCGGTCGGCCGGCGGAAGACGAGCGTCGCCAGAGTTCACGTCACGCCCGGAACGGGTGAGTGGAGTGTGAACGGGCGGCCTTTGGAAGAGTACTTTCCCCGCCCCCTCCACCAGCGCCGCATCAAGGAAGTACTGGAAGTGACCGAGTCCGAAGGGACTCTCGACATCCACGTCCGGGTGAATGGGGGCGGGGTGTCGGGCCAGGCGGAGGCGCTCCGGCTGGCCGTAGCACGTGCCGTGGTGGAGCACGACGCAGAGCATCGACCGGTCCTCCGAAAGCATGGGCTTCTCACGCGAGATTCCCGGAAGGTCGAGCGTAAGAAGCCCGGGCAGCCGAAGGCCCGGAAAAAATTCCAGTTCAGCAAGCGGTAAGCCCAGTGAGCACCGATACTGCCGATACGATGGAAGGCCAGGAGGTGGGGCTCAACGAGCTCCTGGAGGCCGGTGTCCATTTCGGGCACCAGACTCGACGGTGGAACCCGAAGATGCGGAAGTACATCTTCACCGCTCGAAACGGGATCCACATCATCGACCTTCGGAAGACCGTGGAGCGGCTTCGGGAAGCCGCTCGACTGGCTCGGGACGTGACCCTGAAGGGGGAACGGGTCCTCTTCGTCTGCACCAAGCCACAGCTTCGGTCCATCGTGGAAGAGGAGGCCGAGCGTTGCGGCGCGTTCTACGTGACCGAACGGTGGCTCGGTGGTATGCTCACCAACTTCCGCACCATCAAGCAGCAGATTCGACGGCTCAAGGAGTTGGAACGGGGGCAGGAGGAGAACGCCTTCGAGTTCTACACCAAGAAGGAGCAGCTCCTTCTGGACCGTGAGCGCCAGAAGCTGGAGAAGTATTTCTCCGGAGTGAAGGATATGGGGAGGTTGCCGGGCGCGGTCTTCGTAGTGGACGCGAAGCGGGAGGCGATCGCGGTCAAGGAGGCGCATCGGCTGAGCATTCCGGTCATCGCCATCGCCGACACGAACGCCGACCCCGACTATATCGCGTACCCGATCCCCGGCAATGATGATGCTATCCGCTCCGTGAGCCTCATCACCCGGGCCGTGGCCGACGCCATCTCGTCGGCTCGCAAGGAGGTCCCGGACGATCAGCGGCGGCGGGCGGAGGACCTGGAAGCCACGACCTACTCCACGGAGACCGGAGAAAAGGCGGCGGCCGAGTCGGAGGAGGCACCGGCCCGACGCCGGGTGCGGCGTCGCCGGCGTCCTCGTCCTGAGGTGATCGCCAAGCTCCAGAAGGGAGACGAGGAGGACGACGAGCTCCAGGACGTAGAAGCCGTGGAGGAGGAAGTCGAGGAGGTGGTGGAGGCCGCCTCCGGTCCGGAGGGGGGGGATGAAGGGGTGGAAGCGGAAGAAGAGGATGGAGGGGAGGGGGCCGAGGAGGAGAAGAAGTAGGGCGGCTTCCCGGGCTTGCAGGCTATACGACCCCTGCGGTGCGGGGGTGGGGAGAGGCGGTAGCCGATCGGCGGAAGAGGTTCGCGAGGGCCTCCCGCTCGTCGGGTCCGCCTCTTTTCACGGAAAGTGGTCTGGAGTCGCCTTCGCCATGCATACGGATCATCGGACTCGAAGGGTGAGCGAACCATGACGATCAGCGCCAAGGACGTGAAGGACCTGAGGGATCGTACGGGGGCCGGGATGATGGATTGCAAGCGGGCCCTGGAGGAAGTGGATGGTGACCTGGAGGCCGCCATCGACCTCCTGCGGACCCGGGGGGAGGCGAAGGCGGCCAAGAGGGCCCACCGGGCGGCAAACGAGGGAACGGTGGCGAGCTACATCCACCACGGCGGTCGAATCGGAGTCCTGTTGGAGCTCAACTGCGAGACGGACTTCGTGGCCAACACGGACGAGTTCAAGGAGCTCGCACGGGAGCTGGCTATGCATGTGGCCGCGGCCCAGCCCGTCGCCGTCCGGGAGGAGGAGATTCCGGAAGAGGTGGTGGACCGGGAGCGCCAGGTCTACTTCGACCAGGTTCGAAACGAGGGGAAGCCGGAGCATATCCAGGAAAAGATCGTGGAGGGAAAGCTGAGGAAGTTCTACGAGGAGAACGTCCTCCTGAACCAGGCGTACGTGAAGGATCCGGAGAAGACCGTGGCGGACCTGATCACCGAGGTGTCCGCCAAGACGGGGGAGAAGGTCACGGTGCACCGGTTCGCTCGGTTCGAGGTCGGGTCCGAAGGGTGACGGCCCACGACGCTGACGAGGCTGAACGGGAACCATGGCGGACGGTGCAGGCGTGAGGGTGAAGTACGGTCGAGCTCTGCTGAAGCTGTCGGGTGAGGCCCTGGCAGGGGAGCGGGGATTCGGGATCGATCCACCGGTGGTCGACCGGCTCACCGATGAAGTCGGCGAAGTCCATGGCATGGGGGTGGCACTGGGACTGGTGATCGGAGGCGGAAACATCGTCCGAGGGGCCATCGCCAGCCGACAGGGGATGGATCGGGTCACCGCCGACTACATGGGGATGTTGGCCACGATCATCAACGCTCTGGCGGTCCAGGACATGTTGGAGCGAAAGGGGGTCGAGACCCGCGTCATGACCGCCATACGCATGGACGAGCTAGCCGAGCCCTACATCCGGCGGAGGGCCCTCCGGCATCTGGAGAAAGGGAGGGTCGTCATCTTCACCGGAGGGACCGGAAACCCGTACTTCTCCACGGATACGGCGGCCGTCCTGCGGGCCATCGAAATGAACGCCGACGTGATCATCAAGGCCACGAAGGTGTCGGGGATCTACACGGCGGACCCGGCCACCGACCCCTCTGCAACGTTTATTCCCTCCATTACCTTTCAAGAGGTCATGGCACAAGAGTTG
>SKSR01000210.1 GCA_007122885.1 Gemmatimonadota bacterium | reverse complement strand
GGAGTGCCCGGACCAGCCCCACCACGTCGCCCAGGAGCTCCACCGGTTCGCGCTCCAGCACCTCCTGGAAGTATCGGTCCTTCCGGGCGGCCAAACCCTCCACCGTATCCCGGTCGGGTGGATCCCCGGGATTTCCCCGCGGAACCTGGATCCCGCGGGCATCCAGGAAGCTCTGGAGTCCCTGGCTCCGGGGTTTTCCGTCCACGTAGCGGCGGTATTCGTCCCGGGCGTCGAAGGGGTCATGCTTCTCTCCGGACTCCCGAGAAAGCCGCTCCAGATAGCCGTCGATGAGCCGCTTCCACGCCTGGGCATGGAGCTTCGCCGTATCCGTGATCACCCCGTCCAGGTCGAAAACCGCCGCCTGGAAGTGAAGACGGCCCTGCCGCACGTCCCCTTCCCGCCTGCTCATCCCTCCTCCTCTCCCTGCCGGGGGCTTTCCACCCGGGCCTCCCGTGCCTCCGTCACCGCCGGCGGAAGGGGTGCGTCCAACGCCTCGGCCACGGCCCGCAGCAGCTCCGTGGACTCCACCTCGTCGTCCCCGGAGGGGGCCACCACCCCGGACACGCCCTCCAGGACCGCTCGACGGACCCCCGGGGCAGCCGCTTCCACCTCCGTGAGGGCCTCATCCACCGCGTCGATGCCCAGACCCTCCTCCGGCCGGAGGCTCCAGCCGTCCCCGGGAAGATGGGCGGCTCCAGCCCGGAACGCCTCCTCCGGGTCCCCTTCTCCACTCCGGGCCACCGCGGACAGGATCACCTCCACCGGATCCCGGACCTGGTCGAGCGAGGCGGCTCCATCACCCGCCCGTTCCGGCAGGTCCTCGCCTGGGGCCGGAAGGCCCCGCCGAAGAACGTGATAGAGGGCGAAATCGAAGGTCCGAACCTCCTTCCGTTTCCGGCAAACCTGCAGGATTGCGGAGCGGAAGGCCTCGACCTGCGGGGGAGGAAGACGCTTCAAGGCCGGAAGGGCCAGATCCACCAGCGGGAGACGCCCCGGAGCTCCGAGAGCCCGGACCGGCCCCCGGAGCTTCCGGGCTCGCTCGATCACATCCGACGGCAGGCCTTCCACCGCCTCGTCCTCCGCTGAGCTCTCATCCTCCCCCGCAACGAGGGCCAGGACCACGGCCGCCGCCCCCTCCGGACTCCGCAGAGCCGCCCGCACATCGTCCGGCACCCGCGAAAGGAGGGCGCGGGCGTACGCCACGTGCTCGGCACCCAGGCTGCCCGTCAGCGTCACCAGGGCCGCCGCTACGGGAAAGGGAATCTCCTCCTCCCCTCCTTCCTTGCGCCCCTTCCGGCGACGACGCTGTCGACGCCGTCGGGATCGCTCCGCCGCCGGATCCACGAACTCGCCATCCCATGACGGATCCAGACGCCAGATCCGCTCTTCGAGAGGGGGGTGCGTGGCGAAGGCCCGGGAGAAGGCTCCACGCATACCGTCCGCGAAGAAGAGGTGACCCACCTCCTGGGCATGGTGGTCCTGGATCTGGGAGCCCCGAAGGTTGCCTCCGATCTTCTTCAAGGCACCTGCGATCCCCGCCGGGTTCCGAGTGAACTGTACCGCCGCCGCATCGGCCAGGTACTCCCGCTGGCGGGAGACGGCCGACTGGATGAGGCGGCCGAAGAAGACCCCCAGGAACCCGAGAACGACCAGCACCAATCCCAATATGGCGGCTTGTGCGGCCCCACCTCCCCCTTTGCCTCCCCGACGTCCCCCTCCGCTGAACGCGGCGCCCCGGAGGATCCCCCTCCCGATGACCGTGAGGAGAAAGATCCCGAAGAGGAGTCCCACGAGCCGAAGATTGAGCCGCATGTCGCCGTTCAGAATGTGGCTGAACTCGTGGGCCACCACGCCCTGGAGCTCGTCCCGGTCCAGGGTTTCCAGAGTTCCCCGGGTGACCGCCACGGCTGCGTCGTGGATGGAGTGCCCGGCGGCGAAGGCATTGATCCCCGTCTCCCCGTCCAGAACGTACACACCGGGAACGGGGGTTCCGGATGCGATGGCCATCTCCTCCACCACGTTCCAGAGTCGGCGCTCCGCCGGGTCCCGGGTCTCCGGGTCCACCTCCCTACCCCCCAGGAGCTCCGCCACCGCTCCTCCCCCCTTCCGAAGCTGAGCGGTTCTGAGAGCTGTCCCCCCGCCGATCACCAGAAGCATCCCCGCGGCCACCGCCAGGAGCATCTCCGGGTGGAACCAACCGTCCAAGCCGGGCCCCGACCCCTGGATGGCCAAGAGGAGGACCGCGTAGACCACCACCACCATGGACGCCACCGCGAGTCCGAAGAAGACGATGAGCCGACGGCTCAAGCGAAGGGCCCGCTCCTGCGATTCGAAAAAGTCGGCGTCGGACCGGCTCATGTTCCCCTCCACCCATCGACGGTTCGGTTTCCAGTCCGCTCTACGGGACCCGAGTGCGGTACCCCCCTCGCCCGGAGGTCGGAGTGCGACGGCTCCCTCAGCCGGGAGTCCGCCGGTGCGCCTCCCTTTGGCCCTTCGCATCGGACACGGACGGCTTCCCCCTCTCTCCGGGCCCGCCGCCGGCCTTCGGACGAAGCCGCCGCCTCCAGTATACCCAGAGGAGGACCACAGGAAGGAAGGTGGACACACCCACCAGGGCCGCAACCCAGGGGGTGGACTTGATGGCGGCTCCCCCCACCACCGAGTAGAAGACCACCGCCGGAACCGAGCCCGCGGCGATGGCCACCAGGAAGGGACCCCAGCGGATCCGGGTGATCCCCGCCGCGTAGCTCACCACGTCCGGGTTGATGAAGGGAATGAGCCGGGCCACGAAGACGGCCCAGAGGCCCTGGCGATCCATGAAGTCGTCCACCCGCTCCAGGCTCTGAGCGGACACGATTCGCACCACTCCCGGCCGCCCCAGGAAACGGGCCAGCGCGAAGCACGCAGCCGCCGCCAGCAGTGCCGTCACCCAGGTGAGGATACCTCCCCACAGGGGACCGTAGAGCATGGCGTTGGCGATGGAGACCAGAAACGAAGGAAAGGGCGGAAAGAGGGAGGTGACGATCTGCAAGAGGCCTGAGACCACGGGCGCCCAGAAGCCGAACTGCTGAAGCCAAGCCCGGAGAGGCTCCGCATCGCCCTGAGTCAACAACCCCCAAGCCGTCACCAGCTCGGAGCGGACGCCCGGGTGGCTCAGAAGGAGCCCGGCGATGACCCCGGCCACCAGCAAAGCCGGAAGGACCGCCAGGACCATCGGCCTCCGGCCACCCCTCAGCCACGAGGCAGCCCCTCTCCACCTCACCGCTCACCGAACCTGGCTCGACCCGACACTCCACTACCCCTGCAGCTCCAGGTCCAACCCCGCCAGGGTCATGAGCCCACCAATGACCACCAAGACGGCGCCGATCCCGAAGAGGACCAGGGACCGGTCCGGTTCATCTCGATTGTAGAGGGCCGTGAGGATGACGACGACCCCGAGGCCCAGCACGACCAGATTCAAGGCTCAGCCCCTCCCGATCCGATGGATGGTTTCGCCCGGCCGCTGGGGCGTTCCTGCGCGCGCCCGGTAAGGTACCGGACAACTGTAAAACCCCATCCAACCCTTGGCGAGCCGTCCCCTCCTTCCCGTCCTGAACCACCCCCGTTGACATATAGTTCATGTCGGTACATTTTATGATTCAATCTTTTCGGCGCCCATGTTCGACCACGCGACAACGGGGGCGGTTCACTGCAGGAAGCCCGTTCCCGGAACACCGCCGATGCACGGAAACGAACTAGGAGGCACCATGAGCGCACAGACGGCCGAAGCCACCGGACGCTCCATTTGGAAGATCGACCCGGACCATTCTCAGGTCGAGTTCGCTGTTCGTCATATGATGATCACCACGGTGAAGGGCTTCTTCTCCGATCTCGACGGAACCATCCAGTTGGACGAGGACGACCTCAGCCGCTCCTCGGTCCAAGTAGAGATCCGGACCGCTTCCATCGACACCCGCAACACCGACCGGGACGGACACCTACGGAGCCCCGATTTTTTCGACGTGGATACCCATCCCACCATCCAGTTCCGCAGCACCAAGGTGAAGGGCTCCAAGGAGGACTTCCAGGTGACCGGAGAGCTCACGATCAGGGGCACCCCCAGGGAAGTGGTCCTGCAAGGGGAGACGCTGGGCGGAGGCACGGACCCCTGGGGCAACGAGCGCTTGGGCCTTCGGGCGGAAACCTCCATCGACCGGAAGGACTTCGGGCTCACCTGGAACCAGGCCCTGGAGACGGGCGGAGTCTTGGTGGGTGAGGAGGTGGGCATCACCCTGGACGTGCAGGCCGTTCGGGCCGAGGACGAGGACGCCTGAGGCCTCGCTTGGCCCGCTGTTCTGAAGGGCCCGGGCCGGAGTTCCGGTCCGGGCTCTTCAGTGTCGGGCGAAGATCTCCCGGATCTGGCCCGTATCCTGGGTCCGGGTAAGGGCCAGCATCAGAAGGATCCGGGCCTTCTGCGGCGTCAGCTCTCCGGCTCCCAGCAGGGCTCCATCCACCCCTGCCCCCCTCTCCACCGGCACCCTTCCTTCCTCGGCCCGGCTGCCCAGGACCACCACAACGCCTCGATCCAAGGCGTCCTCCAGGGCGGCTTGCTGGCCCGGCGTGGTGCCCCCGCGACCCACTCCCGCCATCACGATCCCCTGGGCTCCCTCCTCCATCGCCGCCCGGACCTGGCTCCCGTCCGCTCCCAGGGTCGAGTACACCACCTCCACCCGAGGCAGTTCGTCGAGCGCGGAGAGGGGGAATGCTCCTTCTCCGCACCCATCCCGTTCCCGGTCTCGCTCCAAGACCACGCCGTCCACATCCGTGATTCCCAGGCGCCCGGCCCCCGGGGCTCGAAGGGCGTCGGCTCCGGACGTGCTCGCCTTCGTCACCTCCCGGGCGGGCAGGATCTGGTCGTTCATGACGACCACCACCCCCAACTCCCGCGCCTCCTGTGCCGCGGCCACCCGGACCGAGCTCAGGAGATTCGCCGGCCCGTCGGCACCGGGCTCCGTAGGGCGCCGCATGGCGCCTGTGACCACCACCGGTCTGCACGGGGCCAACGTAAGGTCCAGGAAGTAGGCCGTCTCCTCCATGGTATCCGTGCCGTGGGTCACCACGATCCCCGAAAGCTCCGGCCGCTCCGCCCATAGCTCCTCGATCCGCTTGGCCAGAGCCAGCCAGTCGTCCAGGGTCAGGGCCCCGGAGGGCAGGTTGGAGAACTCCTCGGCGGTGACTCGGGCCAAGTCGTCCAGAGCCGGAACTTCCCGGACGAGCTCCTCCCCGGATAGGCGGGCCCCGGGCGCGTTGGCGATGGTGCCCCCGGTGGAGATAACGTGGACGGCCGGGCGGCTACCTTCGGCCTCCGGGGTCTGGGCCGCCATCGGCTCGCCGGCCGGAGCGAATCCTCCCACAAGGACCGCCACCACCAACGCGGGACCCGTGAAAGACGGCAGCCCCCGACTGCCGCCGGCACCCGCCCCTGGTGGCCCCCCGACCTTCTCCATCCCGCTGGCCTCGTTCATCGTTCGCCGCCCCCTCCGGCACGAAGCCGGGGACCCTGTCTGGACCCCGGTCCCCCGACCCTGCCATGCCGGGTTAGTACCGACCCGAGAGACCGCCCGTTCCGGCCCCTTCTCCGTCCTGTTGCCTGCCTGGGGGGATCTCCTCGGTCACGACCCGGGACCGGCCCCGCAGTCGATGCCCCTCATGAAGGCGTCCCGCTCGCGATCGGGATCATCCACGGCGGGGACCGATTCGAGCGCTTCCACGTACGGCTCGGGAAGGTCATGGGCCCGGGCTCCCTCCACGACCAATCGGTGGTACCAGTCGTAGGGCTTCAACGAAGGATCCCTGCGGAGGGCCTCGTAGAGGGTGGCGCTCAACGTGGAGCCGTCCCGGAGGTGGACGGTGGCGGTCACCTCCCTGTAGCCGACCCCCAGTCGCTCGGCCCGATCCAGGTCCGGTTTTTCCGACGAGGCGATGGAATAAACGGCCCCCCACACACGGGCATCGCGGCTTTCCGACGGGCAGGCGTCCGCCTTCCCGGACCCATCGTCCGCCTCGGTGTGGAACCGAAGGACCCGGCCTACCACGTACCCTGCACCGATGCTCCGGGCCGACGGGGTCCTCCGGCGAAGGCGCTCGGGACAAAGGTTGGAGCCGTAGGCGAAGACCAGAACGGAGCCCCCTTCCCCCGGGTCCCTTCGTTCCGCCGCCCCTTCCGGCACCCCGGGGCGCCTCCCAGCCTGCAGCTCTTGCCACCGGCCTGCCTCATCTGCCGCTTCCGTTCCCTTACCCATAGCCCAAAGGCTACAGAGGCTCGGAGGCCGGGGGAAGGGGCGTGAAAAGCCCTGCTCCCCCGGACTTCCCCTCAGGGCACCCTCCGGTACCGGAGCGCCAGAGTGACCCCTCGGGCTCCCATGAGCACGGTGATCCCCCACCAGACCCCCACCAACCCCCAACCCGAGGGGAGGACGAGGAGGAGAATGAGCACAGCCGCGGCTGCGGATACGAGCATCTGGAAGGCCAGGTACCGAAAGTCCTCGGCTCCGAGAAAAATCCCGTCCCATACGAAGACCAGGGCGTTCAGGGGCTGAAGGGCGGCCACGAAGGGGAGAACCCCTCCCACCAAAGCCGCCGTGGTCGGGTCCCCGGTGAAGAGGCCGGGAATCCAGGGAGAGAGGAAGTGGACGAGGAGGGCGAGAGCCAGGCCCACGGCCAGGCCCCACGCCAGGAGCCTGTGCGCCACCGCCCGCGCCAGGGGCCGTCCCCCCTCCCCTCGGTACCGTCCCACCAGGGCCTGTCCCGCCACCGCCAGGGCGTCCACCACGAGGGCCAGGAAGAGCCAGATCTGCATCGCCACCTGGTGGGCCGCCACGGACTCCGTTCCCACGCGGGTGGCCACGGCGGTGGCCAACGTCATGGTGGCCACCAGGGCCACCGTCCGAACCGCCAACTCGCCCCCGATCCTCAGAAAGGGAAGGAGGTCCCGGGGCAGAGGCAGAGCCAGGGGCAGCCCCATCTCCGCCCTCCGGGAGCGAAGGAGGAGATGGAGGAAGATGAGGGCTCCGGTCCACTGGGCGGCCACAGTGGCCCAGGCGGCCCCTTGGAGGCCCCAACCGAACCCGAAAATGAAGAGAGGGTCCAGAACCAGGTTCACCCCGTTGAGGGCCAAGGTGACGTAGAGGGGGGTCCGGGTGTCCTGATACCCTCTGAAGATCCCGTGACCGGCCAAAACCAAGAGCACCGCCGGCCCCGAAAGGGCACGGATCCGGAGATAGGCCAGGGCCGGATCGAACAGCTCGCCGCCGGCGCCCATGATCCGGAGGATGGGCCCGGCCAGAAGCATGAGAAGAGCGGCGCTCGCCACTCCGAGAATCACCGCCAGGACCAGGGCCTCCACGGCCAACCGGCCGGCCTCCGTCCGATTTCCTCGTCCCACCTCCCGGGCCACGCGGGGGGTGGTCCCGTATGCCAGGAAATTGAACGCCACGAAGGCCAGAGCGAACACCGAAGCGTTCACCCCCAGTGCCCCCAATGGAACCACTCCCAACCGGCCTACGAAGAGGGTGTCCACCATGGTGACCAGAGGGTCGGCTGCCAAAGCCCCCAGGGCGGGAAGAGCCAGACCCGCGATCTCCCGGTGGTAGCGAGGCTCCACCCGGCCAGACTCCGTTCTTTGTTCTCCTCCTCCCCTCATCACCCTCTCCTCGAACCCGGATGCGGCAGCTCGCCTCGTTCCGCCAGGGGACCCCAGGGTAGACCCAGCCGGAACGGTCCGCTATTGTGCCTGCCGTGGCCGACCTGCGACCTCCCGTGACCGACTTGCGACCTGCCGTGACCGACCTGCGATTCGTCATTTGTGGAGCCGGGGCCGTGGGGACGGCCCTGGGAGGCTACCTGGCCCGAACGGGCCGGAACGTACTCCTGGTGGGTCGCCCCGACCACGCCGAGGCCATCCGAACCAACGGCCTGCTCCTCGAGAACGCCTCCGGATCCTTCCGGGTCCACCCGCCCACCCGTTCGGACATCTCCGGCCTTCAGTGGCAGGAATCGGACGTAGTCTTCCTGGCCTGCAAGTCGCAGGACACCCCGGAATTCCTCCGTTCCCTGGAGGACTGTCCCCGGCAGACCCCCGTCTTCTGCTTCCAGAACGGGATCCGGAACGAACGGTGGGTCTCCCGGGAGTTCCCGAACACCTACGGGGTTCTCGTGAACTTCAGCGCCCGCATGCACGGCCCCGGCTCCGTGGAACATACCCGGAGCGAAACCCTCGTCCTGGGGCGCTATCCCGAGGGAGAGGACCGTTTCGCCCGCCGGGTAGCCGAGGCGCTGGGCGAGGCCGGCTTCCAAGCCTCGGTGGATCCGCACGTCATGGCGTGGAAGTGGGGTAAGCTCATCCTGAACCTGACGAACGCCTTCATGGCCCTCACCGACTCGTGGGTGGAGCGGGCCTATTCCATTGCGGAAGAGCGCCGGTTCATGGCTGAAACGATGAAGGAAGGGCTGGCCGTGCTCCGTGCCCACGGCATAGAGCCCCGAATGGGCTCGGACGGCCGTGCCGACCACTTCATCGCAGGCCTGGAAGCGAGCGGAGCCGGGCACCCGGCACTTCAAGGAGCTACGGAGGACCGGCGGACGTATCCATCCACCTGGCAGGACCTCAAGCGGGGCCGGCGGGAGACGGAGGTGCCACACTTCAACGGGGAGATCGTGGCCCTGGGCCGGGAAGCGGGAGTCCCGACCCCCTACAACTCCGTCCTCCTGGAGGAAGTGGAGGCCGTCCTGGCCCGGGGGCGGGGCCCGGGAAGCCTCTCCCTCGATGAGCTCCAAGAGAAGGTCGAAACGGCCGAAGCCGATCCCGGCCCTGGTCCTTCGGGCGGAGAGCGGCCCGCCGGCCTTCCCTGAGGGCCCCTTGGGGAACGAGGCTCCCGGGCCTCCGCCGGTGAACCCATGGATCGTACGGACCGTCACGGTCCTGCCGCAGAAGGCCCTCCAGCTTTCGCCCCCCCTGTATCCGCGGCACGGGCCGGGGCTAATTTCCTTTCATGACTTTTCCCAACCTTAGAGTCTGGCCTGGCCGGCCCGTGCCCGCCGGGGCCACCTGGGACGGGTCGGGCACGAACTTCGCCCTCTTCTCCGCCCATGCCGAAAAGGTGGAGCTCTGCCTCTTCGACGAGGATGGCCGCCGGGAGGTGGCCCGGGTCCCCCTTCCCGAGTACACCCACGAAGTTTGGCACGGATATTTTCCGGACATCCGGCCCGGTCAGCTCTACGGCTACCGGGTCTACGGCCCCTACGCTCCGGACGAGGGGCACCGCTTCAATCCCCACAAGCTCCTCATCGACCCGTGCGCCAAGGCGTTGGTGGGGGAGCTCCGCTGGGATGACGCGCTCTTCGGGTACCGGATCGGCGATCCGGACGAGGACCTCTCCTTCGATACCCGGGACAGCGCCCCGTACCTCCCCAAATGCCAGGTCATCGATCCGGCGTTCACCTGGGGTCGAAGGCCCTCGCCCACCCCCTGGGAGGACACGGTCGTCTACGAGATGCACGTCCGGGGGTTCACTGCGCGGCACCCGGAGGTCCCGTCCCGGAGCCGAGGCACCTTCGCTGCCCTGAGCTCCGCCCCGGTCGTGGACTACCTGAAGAACCTGGGGATCACGGCGGTGGAGCTCATGCCGGTCCACGCCTTCATCCACGACCGGCACCTGGTGGACCAAGGTCTCCGGAACTACTGGGGATACAACAGCGTGGGCTACTTCGCCCTCCACCCCGAGTATCTGGGTCGGGGCAACCCAGCCGACTTCAAAGCCTTCGTGCAGGCCATGCACGACGCGGGGATCGAGGTGATCCTGGACGTGGTCTACAACCACACGGCCGAGGGAAACCACCTGGGACCGACGCTCTCATTCCGAGGCATCGACAACGCTTCCTACTACCACTTGGTCCCCGACGATCTCCGCTACTACAACGACGTGACCGGGACGGGGAACGCCCTGGAGCTGCGACACCGGGACGTCCTCCGCATGGTCATGGACTCCCTGCGCTACTGGGTCCGGGAGATGGGGGTGGATGGATTCCGCTTCGACCTGGCCACCACCCTCGCCCGGGTGGACGGAGAGTTCAACGAGCACTCCGGGTTCCTGGACGCCGTGGCCCAGGACCCCACCCTTTCGTCCGTGAAGCTCATCGCCGAGCCGTGGGACACGGGTCCGGGAGGCTACCAGCTCGGGAACTTCCCCCCCGGATGGTCGGAATGGAACGACGAGTACCGGAAGACCGTCCGACGCTTTTGGCGTGGAGACGCAGGAACCCTTCCCGACCTGGCGTCCCGGTTCTCCGGATCCGCGGACATCTTCGATCGGAGGGGTCGGCGTGCATGGGCCAGCGTGAACTACGTGACCGCCCACGACGGATTCACCCTGGAGGACCTGGTTTCCTACAACGAGAAGTACAACGAAGCGAACAAGGAGGACAACCGGGACGGGGCGGAAGAGAACAATAGCTGGAACTGCGGAGTGGAAGGCCCTACCGACGACGAAGAGATCCTCCGCCTCCGTCGACGGCAGAAGCGCAATTTCCTGACCACCCTCCTACTCTCCCAGGGAATCCCCATGCTCCTGGCCGGGGACGAGCTCGGACGCACCCAGCGGGGCAACAACAACGCCTATTGTCAGGACAACGAGATGAGCTGGCTGAACTGGGAGGATGCGGCCCGAAACGAGGAATTCGTGGACTTCGTCCGAAGGCTCATAGCCTTCCGGAAACGACACGTCGTCTTTCGGAGGAGCCGCTTCTTCCACGGCGAGGGAATCCCGGGAACCGAGGTTCGAGACGTGATCTGGTATCGGACGGACGGGGAGGAAATGGCGTCGGAAGATTGGGAAGACCCTCAGGCTCGGGCCCTGGGGATCCGGATCAGCGGTGAGGCGGGCCAGACCCACCGGACCGAGCTCGGAGAGGCGGAGCCGGACGACACTTTCCTCATCCTCCTGAACACCGCCCCGGAGGCGGTCCGCTTCACCATCCCGGGGAAGCCCGGAGAGTTCGTGTGGAGGCCCGAACTGGATACGGCCCAAGAGAATGGCATGGGTGCTTGGGGCCCCTACGAGCCCGGCGACGAGGTGCCCGTCACGGGCCGCTCCCTCGTCCTCCTGATCCGCGGCACTCCGGACGGCGAGGAGCGCCGCCGGGAAACCTCCGACCCCGGCTCCAGGTGAGATCGCCTTGATTCCGCCAGGTCCTTTCGGTCCCCGCCTCGAGCCCGGGGGCGTACGCTTTCGACTCTGGGCCCCGGCAGCCCGGTCCGTCCAGGTGGAGGTGGGCCGAGGCCAGGGTATCCAGCGCTTTCCCATGGAGCATCTGGAGGAGGGCTGGCTCGAAGGGGTCGTCCCGGACGCCGGCCCTGGAACCCACTACCGCTTCTGCATCGACGAGGAGGACCGAGTCCCCGACCCGGCTTCGGCCTTCCAACCCGTGGGCGTCCACGGTCCCAGCCAGGTGGTGGACCCGGCGGCCTATCCGTGGCGGAGCGACGCCTGGGAAGGACGGCCGTGGCACGAAGCCGTATTCTACGAAGTCCACGTGGGAGCCTTCACCCGCCAGGGGACGTTCGAGGGGCTCCAACGCCGCCTCGACCACCTGGCGGAGCTGGGGGTCACCGCCCTGGAGCTCATGCCCGTGGCCGCCTTCTCCGGTGCCCGGAACTGGGGCTACGACGGCGTCTACCCGTTCGCACCCGACGACTCTTACGGGGAACCCGACACCCTGCGGGCCCTGGTGGACGAGGCCCACGGCCGGGGACTCATGGTCTTCCTCGACGTGGTCTACAACCACTTCGGTCCAGAGGGGAACTACCTCCGACGGTACGCACCCCAGTTCTTCACGGACCGATTCGAGACGCCTTGGGGAGAGGGCATCGACTTCCACCGACCGCAGGTTCGGCAATTCTTCATCCAGAACGCCATCCAATGGCTGGAGGACTACCGCTTCGATGGGCTGCGGCTGGATGCCGTGCACGCCATCGTGGACGAGAGCGAACCACACATCCTCCAGGAGATGGCGGAGACGGTCGAGGCTCGGTTCGCGGGCAGACGCCGGGTCCACCTGGTGCTGGAAAATGGAGGCAACGAAGCCCGGTGGCTGGAGCGAACCGGGAAGGGAAGGCCGCGGTGGTATGCCGCCCAGTGGAACGACGATCTCCACCACGCCATGCATGTTCTCGGCACCGGCGAGTCGGACGGCTATTACCAGGCCTACTCCCACGACCCTCTCGGACATCTGGCCCGGACCCTGACGGAAGGGTTCGCCTACCAGGGAGACCCCTTCCCCACCGCTGAAGGGCCTCGCCGAGGGGAACCCAGCGGGCACCTTCCCCCCACCGCCTTCGTGGGCTTCCTCCAGAATCACGATCAGGTGGGCAACCGGCCCCTGGGGGACCGGATCACCGATCTGGCCGCCCCGAACGTGGTGGAAAGCCTCCTGGCGCTCCTCCTCCTGGCCCCGTCCCCTCCCCTGCTCTTCATGGGCGAGGAATGGGCGGCCCCGGAACCTTTTTTCTTCTTCTGCGATTTCGGTCAGCCCCTGGCCGGCCAGGTCCAGGAGGGCAGGCGCCGCGAATTCTCCTCCTTCCGCGGCTTCCGGGAGCCGGCGGCACGGGAGCGAATCCCGGACCCGAACGCTCGGGAGTCCTTCCTCCGAAGCGTCCTGGATTGGGACCTGAGGTCCGAGGAGCCCCACGCCTCCCGGCTGGCCCGGGTCAAGAAACTCCTCCGGACCCGGCGAAAGGTCCTCACCCCCCTTCTCCGATCCGCCCCTGGCGGCGCGGCCCGGTGGGAACGCCACGGCGCCGGGGGCCTGATCGCCCAGTGGCACCTGGGAGATGGAGCCCTCTGGTCCCTGCGTGCGAACCTGGTGGACGAAGCCCTGACCCCTGTCCCTCCCGAACCGACCGGGCTCCGGATCCACACGACCCGAAAGGGTTCCGATCCGGAAAAAAGAGCCCACTCCGCTCTGCCTCCGTGGACCGTGGAGTGGTATATGGAGAAAGCCCCAAGGTGAGGTCCCCCTCCCCTCCCCGAGCCACGTACCGGATACAATTCGGTCCGGACTTCCGGTTTCGGGACGCCCTCCGACGGGTGCCCTATCTGGCCCGGCTGGGAGTGAGCCACCTCTACGCCTCTCCCATTTTCGCCGCCCGGCCCGGGTCTTCCCACGGCTACGACGTGGTGGATCCCCGTCGACTCAATCCGGAATTGGGGACCGAAGAGGACTTCCTGGCCCTGGTGGAGGCCCTGCAGGAGGAGGGTATGGGGCTCATCCTGGACTTCGTCCCGAACCACATGGGAGTCGGAATCGACAATCCCTGGTGGGCGGATACTCTGGAATGGGGCGCCGGGTCGGCCTGGGCCCGCTACTTCGACATCGACTGGACCCCGCCGGAACCGAGCCTCCACGGAAAGCTCCTCCTCCCGGTTCTGGGCGATCGCTACGGACAGCTCCTTCACACCGGCGAGCTTCGACCGTCCTTCGACGCGGAGCGGGGAACGTTCGTCGTCCGACACCCCGGAGGGGCCGTTCCCCTCTGCCCCAGGGAGTACCCGGACCTCCTCCGGGATGCCGCGCAGCGACATTACGGAGGCGGAGGGGAGCTGGAAGCCCTGGTCCGGGAGTTCCCGGATACGGCGGGGGCGGTCCGGAGTCGAACGGACCGGATCGCCAGAAGCCGGGAGATCGACCGGATCAAGGAGGCCCTTGCGGAAGTGGCACGGAGCTCGGCCGGTGCCCGAGGCGCCATGGAGGAGGCCGCGCAAGCCCTGGCGGGAGTCCCGGGCCGGCGCGAGACCTTCGGGCCCCTCCACGAGCTCCTGGAACGGCAGGCGTACCGGCTGGCGTATTGGCGGGTGGCCGCGGACGAGATCAACTACCGCCGCTTCTTCGACATCGACGACCTGGCCGGGCTTCGGGTGGAGGACGACGAGGTTTTCCGGGCGAGCCACGGTCTGGTGCGGGACCTGCTGGAGGATGGAAGGATCCAAGGGCTCCGCCTGGATCATGTGGACGGACTCCGGGATCCCGACCGGTACCTGCGAACCCTCCGGGGCCTGGCCCGGGAGGTGGGGGCGAGTCCCTACGTGGTGGTGGAGAAGATCCTGGCCCCTGAGGAAAGCCTTCCGAAGGGCTGGGCCGTGGAAGGCACCACAGGGTACGACTTCCTCGCGGATGCCCACGGCCTCCAAGTGGATCCCCGCGGCCGCGAAGGCCTGGACCGGACCTACGCCCGCTTCACCGGGACCGCCGAGGACTTCGAAGCCCGGGCCGTGGAGGCCAAGCGGAGCGTCATGAGCTACATCCTGGCCAGCGAGCTCCACCGGCTGGCCGGATCCTTCAGTCGAATCGCCAAGCGGAGTGCCGAAACCCGGGACTTCACCTTCACCGGTTTGCGGCGAGCGCTGGCGGACCTGGTGGCCCACTTCCCCGTCTACCGGACCTACGTGACCCGGGCGGGCCCTGGGGAAGCGGACCGGCGTCACCTGGACCGGGCACTGGAGGGGGCCTTGGACTCGGGGGGACCGGACCCGGGTCCGGACCCGACCCTGTACCACTTCATCCGCGATGTGATCACCCTGGACCTTCTGGAGCGGGACCCGGGGGCGTACCGGAGACGGGAGGTGGAGGACGCCTCCTTCCGGTTTCAGCAGTATACGGGCCCCGTCATGGCCAAGTCCGTGGAGGACACGGCCTTCTACCGGTATCTGAGGCTCATTTCCCTCAACGAGGTGGGCTCGGAGCCCTATGTCTTCGGGGTGAGCCCCGAGGAGTTCCACGAGGCGAACGGGCGACGACTGGCGGACTGGCCCCGAGCCATGGTGACCACGGCCACCCACGACCACAAGCGAGGTGAGGACGTCCGAGCCCGCCTGGCGGTCCTCAGCGAACGCCCCCGGGATTGGCACCGGGCGGTCCGTCGGTGGCGCAGGGTGAACCGTCACCTCCGGCGGGACGTTCGGGGCCGGGAGAGCCCATCCGCACACGACGAATACCTCTTGTACCAGACCCTGGTGGGCTCTTGGCCCCCTGGCCTTCAGCCTTCCTCGGCGGCTCTAGCGGGCTACCGGGACCGGGTGAACGCCTACGCCCTCAAGGCGGCTCGAGAGGCCAAGCTTCGGACCAGCTGGCGGGCGCCCGACCCGGAATACGAAAAGGCCCTGAGCGCCTTCGTGGAGGGAGCCCTGGACCCGAACCGAAGCGCGGGCTTCCTTCCGGACATCCAGTCTTTCGTGGAGGAAGTGGCTCCGGTGGGGGTCGTAAACAGCCTGGTCCAGCTCACACTGAAGCTCACGGTACCCGGAGTGCCCGACCTGTACCAGGGGACGGAGCGGTGGGACCTGTCCCTGGTGGACCCGGATAACCGCCGACCGGTGGACTACGACGGCCGCGAGGACGCCTTGACGGACGCCGCACCGGCAGCGGCGACTCCAGGAGATTGGCCCAGGGACCGATCGGCGGAGGAGTGGGACGACCTTCTGGCCGTTTGGGAGGACGGCCGGGTGAAGCAGCGCCTCCTGGAGGTCCTGCTGGCCCTCCGGACTCGCCGGCCCCGCCTCGTGGCGGAAGGCTCCTACGAGCCGGCCCCTTCTCACGGCGACCACACCCGGCACGTGGTGGCCTTTCACAGGAAACAGGGCCGGGAGGAGCTGTTCGTGGCCGTGGCCCGGCTCCCGTGGCCCCTGCGACGTAGGGATGGGACTCCGGGCGTGGAGAGTTTGGAGGGCACCGCCCTCTCCCTCCCACCACCGGCCGGGGGGCGGCCGTGGCGGGATGTCCTCACCGGCCAAACCCTGAGCGCGGAAGGAAGGAAGGGGACCTCTGCCGCCGAACTCTTCCGGACCCTCCCGGTGGCGATATTGGAAGCCGGCCCCGACCCGGACTCCGGCGGGGGGCGGGCCCGACGGGAGGTGGAGCCCGGAGCCGCCGCCGAGGACGAGGCCGGTTCCGGGGACAAAGCCGGTTCCGAGAACGAAGCCGGTCCCGAGGGCAAAGCCGGTCCCGAGGACAGGGCCCGCACCGAGGACGGAGAGGAGCGCCGTGGCGAAGCGTGATCGCTCCTTCCGCGCCCGAATGAAGTGGACGGGATTTCTCCTCGTCCTCCTGGCCGCCGGCGCCGGCTGGGGGGCCTGGGCGACCTGCGGATTTCGAGGGTGTCCGGACCTCTCCGCTCTCACCGCCTTTCAGCCCGCCGGAGGTCCATTGGTTCTGGACCGGTATGGAGACGAGGTGGCCTACCTCCACCCACTGGAAACCCGGGTGGTCCCCCTGGACGACCTCCCCGATCACATCCCGGAAGCCTTCGTAGCCGTAGAGGACCGGCGCTTCTTCGAGCACCGGGGGGTGGACTGGTGGAGGCTCGCCGGAGCCGCCGCCGGCAACCTTCGAGCCGGGGAGATCCGAGAGGGGGGAAGCACCCTCTCCATGCAGCTGGCACGCACCCTCTTCCCGCAACGCATTCCCGGGGAGGCGCGGACCTTCCGGAGAAAGCTCCTGGAGCTTCAGACCGCCCGGCGGATCGAGAACCGCTTCGAGAAGAACGAGATCCTGGAACTTTACTTGAATCATGTCTATATGGGTGGCGGGGCGTACGGGATCGAGGCGGGGGC
>SKSR01000341.1 GCA_007122885.1 Gemmatimonadota bacterium | reverse complement strand
TGAGCGACTCGGAGCGTTGCCTGGTGATCATCCCAACCTACGACGAGCGGGAGAACCTTCCCAGGGTGGTCCCCCAGGTGCTTGAGGTGGACCCCCGGGTCCACGTCCTGGTGGTGGACGACGCCTCCCCGGACGGAACGGGAGAGGTGGCCGATGAACTGGCCCGAAAGAGCCCCAGGGTCCACGTTCTCCATCGGACCGGAAAGGGGGGACTGGGAAAAGCCTACGTGGCCGGCTTCCGCTGGGGGCTGGAGAGAGACTTCGCGTACCTGTGCGAAATGGACGCGGACCTTTCACATCCTCCCGTCGAGCTCGCCACCTTTCTGGATCGTATGGCCGAGGTGGATGTGGTGGTGGGCTCCCGCTACGTGGAAGGGAGGGTGACGGTGGTGAACTGGCCCATGAGCCGGCTTCTCATCTCCTACTTCGGCTGCCTCTATGCCCGGGCGGTCACGGGGCTGCCGGTCCGGGACGCCACAGGAGGCTTCAACTGTTTCCGTAGAGAGGTGCTCGAGGCCCTGGATCTGGATCGGATCGAGTCGAACGGCTACGCTTTCCAGATCGAGCTGAAGCTCAAGGCCTGGAGCCGTGGCTTCACTATGGAAGAGGTCCCAATCGTCTTCACGGAGCGGGATACGGGTGAATCCAAGATGTCGAAGCGGATCGTGGCGGAAGCCGTCTGGAAGGTGTGGCGGTTCCGCCTTCTTCGAATCCTCGGTCGCCTCTGAGTTCGCATCCCCGGCCACCTCTGAACCCACGAGGTACCGTCCATGCCTCTTTGGCATTTTCTCTACCTCTGCCCGGAATGCGGTTTCGACCCCATGGAAGGCAAAGGGGACCGGGCCTGGTGCTCCAGTTGTGGAGTCCGTTTCCATCGGGATCGAGAGGGGGAGCTCAAGCTAGCACGTCCGGACGGAACCCAGGAGGTGCGGACCGGCCCGGAGCTGGCCGAGGCCATCGATGGCTTCGGGGGGCCGTTGTCCAGAGCCCGGTACGAGGGGGGGAAGATCCGTTACGGGGCCCGGGCGGCTCTCCGTTTGCTGAACGGAGAAGCACCGGTGAGGAGGGGAGGGCAGCTCCTCGGTTACCACGAACTCCTCGATGGAGCGCGGGTCGGTCACGTGGAGGTGGACCCGGAAGGGGTCTCCTTCGATCCGGAAACAGACGGTACGGCGCTCAGGTGGCCCCTCATGGAGCTCAAGTCCCTCCAGGCCAGCTCGGCGGCCATCCAGCTAGGGCACCCTGAGCACGGGCTGGCGGAGTTTCGGTTCTTTTCCGATTCCCCCCGTCGGTGGGAGGATCTACTGGCTCGGCTCATCCGGGATGCGTGGCGGAGAGCGGGCCGAGGCGAGATCGTGGAGTTCCAACCCCGAATCGTAGCGAGATGAATCCCTATTACCCCGTGGTCCGCAAGCTGGCCCAGCTTCTCTTGCGGTTGTCGGTCCCCGTTCGGCTGGAAGGGCGGGAGTACATTCCGTCGTCGGGTCCCGCTCTCCTCATCGCCAACCACCAGAGCGCCCTGGACCCCATCTGCCTCCAGGCCCACGTCCGGCGGACCGTCCATTCGATGACGAAGAGCAGCCAGTTCCAGAAGCCCATCTTCGGCTGGCTGCTTCCTCGGCTCCACGCCTTTCCCACTCGCCGTTATCGGGTGGACCCGCAGGCTGTCCGGCATGCTCTGCGCATGCTGGACGCAGGAGAAGTGGTCTGCATCTACGGGGAAGGCGAGCGGACCTGGACCGGCGAGCTCCACCCCCTACGCCTCGGGACGGTCCGGCTGGCCCTCCGTGCCGGAGTGCCCATTGTTCCTTGTGGAGTATCGGGTGCGTTCCGGGCCAAGCCCCGGTGGGGAGAGGGCATCCGACGCGCCCCCATCGTCGTGAGATTCGGGCCTCCCCTCGACCTGGGGGTCCACCGGACCCGCCCTGAACGGGAGGCGGCCCTGCCGGAGGCGAAGGCACTCATCGAGGAATCGATCCGTAAGCTCGTTCACCTTCCTTCCGGTCCCACCGACCGTGCAACCGGAACTTCCTATAACCCCTCGAACCGCTCCCGCGGACAGACGACGGCCAGGCATCCCGCTGACGACGCCCGGACCTCGGAAGGGGAGAAGGAAGGAGCCGGGAATCCACCGCCTGGCTAGCGGCGAATCCCATCGGAGAAGCAGGATCCGTCCAGCCGGGCTCGAGCAACTGAAGGGCAGGTCAGCGAGTGCCAGCTCAGCCGAGTCCGGCCATCCTTAACATAATATACATTATACGAAGTGTGGGTTGAGTGTGGAAAACCTCAGCTTCTCCTTGGGAACCGGTACGATGAGGGGATCCAGCGCCGGCGTCCTACGCACACGTGGCTTAAGCAAACGGCTGGGGCCGGTGGATCTGCTTCGGCGCACCGAGAGACCCGGTGAGGGACTGAGCCCGCCGATTACGGCTGGCGACCCGGAATTGGAATCGGAGCCGGATGGTGGAGCAACGGTGGGACACGGGCCCCCGGCCCCGGAACGCGGATGGGATGAACGGCTCGGGATGGGCGGCTCGGACGGATGGACGGGGCTCGGAGAGCCAGCCGACGGCCAGTGTGAACCGAGAGTGCGACCAGGAAGGTGCCTCGATCAGACCATCGCCTCCACCGAGGAGTCGGCCCGGGCCCGAGGCCGTCGCCGGGGTCGGACGAAAACTCAGCCCTGGAGTTGGGCCTCCAACTCGGCCATACGCATCTCAAAGCGGCCTCGCCGGGGATCGTCGGCGTCCAGTTCGCTCAGGAGCCGGTCGTAGAGCTCCAGGGCCTGCTCCACGTTCTCCGCCTCGGCCGAAACCCGAGCCGCCCCTTCAAGGGCTTCCTTCCGCTGGAAGCTCAGCTCCACCTGGTCGGCCAGCTCGAGGTACAGGTCGGCCGCTTCTCCCCACCGGTCCTGCTCCTCGTATGCCAGGGCCAGGAGGAAGGCGCCCTGGATGGCCACAGGCTCACCCAACGAGCCGCGGACGGGTTCCAGGACCTGGATGGCCTCATCCACTTCATCGTCCTGAAGGTGAAGTTCGGCCAAGGTGAGGCGCCCTTCGTAAGCGAAACGGGTTCCGCCGAACCGATCCAGGAACCCCCGGAGCTGCTCCTTCCCCTCCTCGGGCCCGCTCATGAGGATCACCTGCTGGAGCTGTTCCAGCTCCTGCTCGGCCTCTCGGGCCTGTTGCATCTGGAGGTTCACGTAGTAGACAATCCCCCCGGCTAGGAGCACGAGGAGGATCCCGGCTGCCACCAGGAGCTGGGTGCGCTCACGGGCCCACGCGGTGAATTCCAGGGCTCGCGCGAGGAACGCGTCGTCCGGGTCGTGGGTTTCGCCGGGCTTGCGGGACGGTCTGGGGCTCTTCTTCGCCATGGAGCCATCCATGTCTGTGAAAAAACGGGGGTGGCCCGCTCAGCCTCGCAGAAGGCCGCACGCGAACCGCCCCGCCGAGGAGCGAAGGAACGAGCGGAAAGGTAGAGAGGCCGGGAACAGGGGTCAACGTCCACGGTAGCCCCATGTCGGGTGCCGTCGACGCCCCGCAAACAGGTTTGATCCCAGGGGAGCCAGCCCGGAAGCTCTTTGCCGGCCGTGGCCGGCCTCCGAGATCTCTGGTACAGGCACTCCAGGGTATTGTCCTGATTGATGATAACAGGAATCCTTTTATGTGGTATCGAGGTCCGGCCGGCAAGCCGAACGGAGGGCGGCCGGCCAGCGGGCCGGTGTCGGATGGAGGGCGGACTGGAGCTTGACGGACGGCGCCCCCGTTCCGAATGGGAGCGCACCGGCGCCCTCCGGGAGTGGGCTCGTACCGAATGGAAGCGTCTCCCGCGACACCCCTGGCGGGTGCCAACACGAAAGGACTGACTATGGAACGAACCTTCGTCGTCCTCGGCGCCCTCTTCGGGCTCATCGGGGTGGGCTTGGGGGCCTTCGGCGCCCATGCCCTGTCGGGAAGAGTCCCGGCCAGTGATGTGGACATTTTCGAAACCGGCGTCCGGTACCAGATGTACCACGCACTCGCCCTGCTGGCGGTGGCGGTGGCCGCCCATCACTGGCCCGGCTGGCAGACGACCGCCGCCGGTTGGCTCTTCACCGGGGGGATCGTCGTTTTCAGTGGAAGCCTCTACCTCCTGGTGCTCACGGGCCCTCGGTGGCTGGGTGCAGTCACCCCCGTAGGAGGCGTGGCCTTCCTGGTGGGATGGCTCTGCCTGGCGCTGGCGGCCCTACGGGCCGGCTGAGCCCCAATTCAAAGGAGGAGCATTGGAAGAGAGGCATTGGAGATGACGGGTGGAGAGGCCGAAATGGACCGGGCACGCCGCCTGGTGGCATCGGCGGAGCGCATCGTGGTTCTCACCGGCGCCGGAGTCAGTGCCGAGTCGGGTGTTCCCACCTTCCGCGGCGAAGACGGCCTCTGGCAGTCCCACCGACCGGAGGAGTTGGCGACCCCTCAGGCCTTCCGCCGGGACCCGGCGCTCGTCTGGTCCTGGTACGCGTGGCGCCGCGAACGAGTCGCGGAGTGCCGGCCCAACGAGGGCCACCGGGCCCTGGCACGACTCGCCCTTCTCCGTGACGGGGTGACTCTGGTGACGCAGAACGTGGACGGGCTCCATACCGTGGCCGCCGAGGAGGAGGCCGAGAAGCTAGGTGTGGGTCCGGAGCCTGCGATCCCCTGGGAGCTCCATGGGTCCGTCTTTCGGCTCCGCTGCTCGTCCTGCGAGTACCGGGAAGAGCACCGGGTGCCCGAAGAGCCGGAGCCGGTGGAGCCCCTCCACTGCCCTGAATGCCGAGGCCTTCTCCGCCCGGACGTGGTCTGGTTCGGGGAGATGCTGCCGGCCACCGCGCTGGACGGGGCCTTCCAGGCGGCCCGGGAGGCCGACCTGGCCCTCGCGGTGGGAACGAGCGCCATGGTCCACCCGGCCGCCTCGGTTCCGCTGGTCACGGCCGACGCCGGGGGGACGGTGCTCGAGGTGAACCCCGACGCCACGCCTCTGTCCCGGGTGGCCTCCCTGGCCCTCCGGGGGCCGGCAGGGGAGCTCCTTCCCGAGCTTCTATCTTCCGAGGTCACCCCGCAGGGCTGACCGGCCGAAGGGCCTCCGGCCCCGGCGAGCTGGCATCCTCCGGCCCCGGGTAGCGGCATCCGCCGAACCCCGGCGTAGCGGCACCCTCAACTGGCGCAGCAGTGTCCTGAGGGCCGGAGCGCGGGGTTCCTGGGCCTCGGAAGCCCCGCCGATCAGAAGGGGTTGAGCCGGTAGCCCTCCTCCTGGAGCAGGACGTGGGCGGTCATGGCCGAAAGGGCCACATCTACGGGCTCCGCCAATCCGTCCCGAGGCAGGCCCCGGAAGGTCATGCTCTGACCGCACATGATGATACGGACCCCCGCCTCGGCCAACTCGTGGATCAATGGGAGGTTCGGGTTGTCGTGACCCATGAGCTCCCGGTGGGCCGGGTCGTCCAGAAGGTCCTTGGCCGCCGACCCGTGTACCACTAGGGCCAGGTCCAGGTTCTCGGGATCAACCCCATCCCGGGCATGCATGTTCAGGAACCGGGCCGCGGTCACGAAGCTGGCGTTCACGTCCTCCGGACCCTCGGAGCCTACGGCCACGTCGTATGCGATGCGGAGCACCCGATCCGTGGGCGTGGGAAACTCCAGGTCCGACAGCTCGAAGACCGGCCCGTCGCCCGTGATCACTGGACCCACCTCGGGAGTGGGAGCGTCGGCGGAACGGCTAACGTCCTGGGTAGGAGCCGGCTCCGAGTTCGCTTCTCCGCATCCCGCAAGCAGGAGAAACGCTACTCCGACTGGGGCCACCTTCGACCAATGACTTCCCATGGTTCCGCTCTCCGAGTACGGTTCGCCTGGTGGAGTTCCCGGCACGGGCCGGGCTGCCCGGGTCCTTTGCCCATTATGATGGTAATGGTAGTGGCTGCAGTCCGGTGAGGCGAGCCCTGGAAAACGACCGTTTTTCCGGTGCCGTTCAAGGTCGCTCACTTCGATCCCCAGGCAGGGGCGCCTTCATGCAGCGGCCCATCTCTCACCGGAGCTCCACGGATTCATGATGCTCCACACCTTCGAAACGGACATCTGGCTTCCCCGGAAACGCACCGACGTTTTCCGGTTCTTTGCGGATGCCTTCAACCTGGAGGAGATCACGCCGCCGTTTCTGAGCTTCCGTGTGCTCACTCCAGCCCCCATCACCATGGAGGCCGGCACCCTGATCGACTACAGGCTCCGGCTCAGGGGCATCCCCCTCCGCTGGAGAACCCGTATCGAAGTGTGGGAGCCACCACGGCGGTTCATCGACTTGCAGCTCCGCGGTCCATACCGACGATGGGAGCACGAACACCTCTTCGCGGAGGAAGGGAGCGGAACCCGGGTCCGGGACCGTGTACGGTACGAGGTTCCATGCGGCCGGCTCATCGATCGGCTCTTCGTACGACGCGAAGTGACCCGGATCTTCGCCTACCGGAGGGAAAGGCTCGAAGAGATCTTCAATGGGCCGGAGGGATCGGTGGCGCCTGCACAACACCCGGAACCCATATAAATTGAATCGTCCGCGCCGCTGCTCATATCCGGCTTGATCCAGCTTTCCCCGAGGACCCCCGATCGCCATGGACCCTGATCGACCTCAGTCCCTCCTCTCGATCCGGACCTCTCTGATCCTGTTCACTGGCTTGCTCGTAGCCACTGTCTCCGACGTCAACGCTCAGTCGGACCTCACTTTACAGGATGTTGCGGAGGTGCCCTCCCCCCTTCCCATCCAGCGGATCCAGGGCCCCATCGAGCTGGACGGGGTGGTGGACGAGCCGGCCTGGGAGGAGATCGACCCCCTCCCCATGACGATGCACGCGCCCACCTTCGGGATTCCGGGGACGGAGTTCACGGAGGTCCGTGTGGCCTACGACGACGAGTACCTCTACGTCTCCGGAAAGATGTTCGACTCGGAGCCTTCCGGGATCCGAACGAACACGCTGTTCAGGAACCAGTACAGCGGCGACGACCTCATGGCCGTCATCATCGACACGTTCAACGACCACGAAACGGCCTTGTGGTTCACGACGAACCCTGAAGGGAACCGCATCGACCGGACCATCTCCAACGATGCCGTTTCCGCAGGGGGCCAGCCGTTCATGAACTTCGATTGGAATGCCCACTGGGATGTGGAGACATCCCGAAGCGATGAAGGCTGGTTCGCCGAGTTCCGGATCCCCTTTTCAACCCTCGGCTTTCAGGTGGAGAACGGCCAGGTCACCATGGGCCTGAGCGTGTACCGCTTCATCGCCCGGAAGAACGAGCGTCAAACCTTCCCAGCCGTCGATCCCGGGATCGGTGGAATGGCCTTCGCCCGCCCGTCCCAGGCCCACCGGATCGTCCTGGAGGACGTGAGCCAGCCCACCCCGGTCTTCGTCACCCCGTACCTGACCAGCGGGGTGACTTGGCTGCCCGACCCCTCGGGCGAGGAGCTCCCGGCCGGGGCCCCATCCGAGCTGCAGACAGACCCCACATGGGAAGTGGGAGGGGACGTTCGGTTTTCTCCTTCCTCCAACCTCACCCTGGACGTGACGGTGAACACGGACTTCGCTCAGGTGGAGGCCGACGAAGAGCAGGTGAACCTGACCCGCTTCCCCCTCTTCTTTCCCGAAAAGCGCCAGTTCTTCCAGGAACGGGCCTCCACCTTCCAGTTCTCCAGCGGGCGCGGGTCGGACCGGCTCTTCAACAGCAGGAACCTCGGCCTGGTGGATGGGGAGATCGTCCGCATCTACGGTGGACTCCGGGCGGTGGGACGGATCGGGGGGACGGACTACGGCTTCCTGAACATGCAGACGGCGGCCTCGGAGACCGAACCGGGTGAGAACATGGGGGTGTTTCGGGCCCGGCAGCAGGTGCTGAACCAGTATTCCACCGTGGGAGGGATGGTCACCTCCCGCCTGGGAGGAGACCGGGACAACGTGGCCTACGGGCTCGACGCCAACCTTCGACTCTTCGGAGACGAATGGATGCAGGTCCGGTGGGCCCAGACGTTCGATGAGGCCGTGGAGGAGGAGTCCCCCCTGGAGGCCGGGCTCCTCCGACTCCGGTGGGAGCGGGTCCGGGACGCTGGTCTCTCCTACGCCGGAGAGTTCATGCGAGTGGGCCGAGACTATCGCCCGGGACTCGGGTTCCAAACCCGCCACGACGTCCACTTCCTGGGAGCCCGAGCCCAGTACAAACGGTTTCACGACGCCGAGTCCTCCCTCCGCTCCACCTCCGTGGATGTGGGCACCCAGCACTTCCTCCGAAACCGGGAGGGCTCCGCATCCACCCGAACCCTTTCCCCCGGGGTCACCTGGGAGTTCAAGGGGGGAACGGAGTTTCGGCTCCGAGGGGGAGCCAACTTCGAAAACCCCCGCTCCCCCTTCACCGTGGGCGACGCCACGATCTTGCCGGGTGAATACTGGTTCTACGAGGGAGAGCTCGAATATCGACGCCCCAACAGCGCCCGCTTCCGGGGATCCGCCTCCGTCGTGGCAGGAACGTTCTACGACGGGAACCGGCTGGGAGCGTCGTGGAATCCCACCTGGAACCCCTCCCAGCACCTGGAGCTGGGAGGTGGAGTGGAGATCAACCGACTGGAGTTCTCCGAGCGGGACGTCTCCACCACCACCCGGTTGGCGCGGGCCCGGGTCCGGATAGCCCTGAATACCCAGATCTCGTTCAGCACTCTGGTCCAATACAGCAACGTGGACGAGATGGTGAGCGTGAACGCCCGCTTCCGGTACCACTTCCGCGAGGGGACCGACCTCTGGGTGGTTCTCAACGAAGGGCGTCACACCCGGAGCATCGATGCCCTGGGAACCCCCCTCCCGGGGTCGGCCGGAGGAAATCTGATGATCAAGTACACCCACACGACCCTCTGGTAGGGTCCCGCGGGCAGACCTTTCAACGGATCAGGGCTCGGGCGCCCCGTCCTCCCCCCCTCCTCCGGCCACCCAACCCTCCAGCCTCTCCCGAGCCTCCTGGAACTGCCCTTCGAGCCGGGGGATGGCCACACCTTCGTAGGCTTCGTGCAAGTCCTCCTCCGCCGCGGTAAGGACCTGGAGGAGTTCCCGGGCCGCCTGGGAGCGGACTTCCGGTTCGAAGCTTCCCACCTCCCCAATCCAGACCGGGGAAGTGTGGGCGAACGGCTCGTCGGACATGGAGGGCCAGACCGGCTCTCCTCCATGGGCCCGGACCGCCAGCCAGCCTCCCTCGGGAAGCTCCACCTCGCCGGAGTAGGAGCGGCTCCCCGGCTCCGTGAGCCCCAGCTCCTCGTGGACGACCCGTCCGTTCACCACCACTTCGATCCGGCCCACGGGCACCGGGGTGTGGAGCTCCAAGCTCCACCGGGTGGAAGTCGCCCCTCCGGCTACCGCTTCGCCGGGCCGCACCTCGGAGCCGTCGCCGGCTTCCACGGCCAGGTCCAGAAGCGGGCCGGTGGTGACGAAGCTGCGACCCTCCCGGAGGGCCTCCAAGTAGGCGGGCAGGTTCAGCGGACCGTCGGGCCGCACGTACACGCGGGTGGTCCCCACCGCCATGGTCCGGTAGAAGTTCGTCATGACATCGGTTCCCGCCCATGCCGCCAGGGGGATGCCCAGATTGAGAACCCGGTACCAGACCTCGCTCGAACCCAGGTCGCTGGTCCAGAGACACGCCACCTCGATGGCGTCCAGCTCGCCCAGAACCGCGTCGGGAACGAAGGCCCGTGGGATGCCCCCCGTCCCCTCTTCCTGAAAGGGATCGCGGGCGAAGACCGGATGGACGTACGCCGCCACTCCGCCGTGGCGCCGGGCGTGCCGTAATGCCTCGGCGTTCGGCAGATCCAGGTGGCCGTAGACCTCGTTCCCGGGCCCCCAGACCCAGGGCCAGAAGAGCTCCCGGACGCCGGCCAGCCCCACGTGTCCCAGAAAGCCCGAACGAACCTCCAGACCGAAGTGGATCAGTGGGGGATCCGCCCGCTCCCAGCCCGCCCATCGGCGGTCCACCATCCGGTTGTGGAGATTCGCCACCAAGGGCGTGGCCACGTCCAGATCCTCCCCCTCCATCTGGAGCACCAGATCCTCGGGCTCCAGCAAGTAGGGACCGCCGTAGTTCAGGTGGAAGTGGTGGTCTCCCGAGTACCACCCATCCTCCGCAGGATTCCACAGTTCCTGGAAGGTGAGCGCGAGCTCGGTCACGGCCCCCGCCTCCACGGTGATCGCCGTATCGGCCATGGGTGAGGAGAACCCCCGGGTGGCCTGGACGCGCGTCTCCCCCGCCGGCACCCGCAGCTCGATCAACCCCGGAGAGTAGAAGAAGACCTCGCCCGACTCCCCGTCGAAGCGGGCCTGCCCCCGGTCGGGGAGGACGGGATGGCCGCGGTGGTCCCGGACCCCGAGCCGGGCGGGCGCCGTCCCCGTCCCCCCTTCCCTGCCGCTCCGGATCCGGAGCGTTCCGGTCTCCTCTCCCCACTCCCACGCCCCGACCCGAATCTCCCGGGGCTCGCCGCCCACGCGGCCCACGCTGAAGAGCTGGAAGCGCTGGTGAGCGTCCGCTTCGGAGAAGAGCACCTGCGAGCCGTCCGCGCTCCAGACGGGCATGACGGGGTGGCCGCGCCCCCGGGTGAGCCGGATTTCCGGGGAGGGCTCCTCGAGATCGAGAAGAAGGAGCTCCCAACCATCCTCGTGGGGCCAGTTCACGGCCACCGTCCGGCCGTTCGGGGAGAGGACGGGCCGGGCCTGCGACGCGATCCGACCCTGGCGGAGAACCCGTTCCTCACCCGTCTCCAGATCCCGGGTTCGGACCTGATCGCCGGCCCCCGACTTCGAGAGGTACAGGAGGCGTCGACCATCTGGGTGGGGATCGGGGTGGAGGGCCAGCCCCGTCTCGGTCGTCACCCGCTCGTCGGCGCCGTCCTCCAGGTTCAGCCTCCAGATGTCCAGGTCCCCGGCCCGGGCGGAAACGTAGTAGAGGTGACGGCCGTCTGGAGAGAACGCCGGGTCCAGATCGATGGTCCCGGTACTCACCACCTCCGACTCCTCGTTGGTAGCCAGGTCCAGTATCAGGATCGTCGTGTCCTCTCCCGAATCCCGAACGAAGGCCAAGCGCTCCCCTTCCGGATCCCAGGCGGGCCGCGAGTCCATGGAGCCGCCCCGGGTAAGCCGCCGAGCCTCTCCGGTCTCCCGGTCCAGGAGCCAGAGCCAGCCCCTGGACGAGAAAGCCACCTGCCTCCCGTCCGGTGAAGGGGCCGCGTCCAGCACCCCGGTCCCCACCGTGGGGAGCTCGTAACCTTCCAGGTAGACGTGGTGGCTGTATCCCTCCACCATCGGGTAACGGTTCGACCACTGGGCGTGGGCCGGAAATGCACTGAGCGCAAGCACGACGTACGAAGCCGCCGCCGTGACCAGGCGAGCCGTCCAGGTCATGTCCTTCCTCCGGGAAGGAGGGGTCGGGGAGGGACCGTTGGTCCAGATCGGCGAGGATAGATCAGGGGAACGCGGACGTCAAACGGCCACGCCCCTGCGGGGTCTCGGAGGAAAGGCTGGACCATTGGTGTGGGTGAACGGCTTCGGACACAGGAGTGGGCCGGGGACCGGGCCAAGGGGGTGGATCGCCACCGCCGCGGCCCGAAGGAGGGCTCATCCTGAAAATGTCCTCGCCAGGACTCGAACCTGGGACCTGCTGCTTAGGAGGCAGCCGCTCTATCCACCTGAGCTACGAGGACGTAAATCGAAAAGGGCCGCAAGTCTTTTCTCATCAACCGCTTGAGGACAACGCTACCGGAGGCCGCTTCAGGGTCGTTTTCCAGAAGATACTACCGGCCCAGGAGCAAATCTTGCAGCCTGACCACTCTCGAGGGCCACGCTTAAGGTACTGCGGGGCTGCGGCTCCGTGTAGGGGGCCCGACCCTCCGCACGGGCAGGGGCACCGGCCAGCGCCAGAAGTCGTTCGCCTCGGCCACGGTCCGGAAATGCACGGCCACCGCGTGCGAGGATGCGATGAGCGCGTCCGGATCGGTCGCGTATTCGGATCCGGGGTATCGGTGATGAAGCTCGACTGCTCGTCGCCCCCTCCCTCGGGATACCGATCCGCCGCCAGGGGCGACCGGATCGCGAGAATGAGGAAAATCACGAACCCGCCCTGCACCGCGTGCGTGAGTGCGGACACCAGTTGCGGATGAAGGATCGATGCCCTGGCACCGAAGAGCCCACTTACGAGCTGGCTTTCGAGCCCCGGCGGCGCCGGCGAGAACGGGCCCGGACGGCTGAGCGCGAGCAAGCGGCGGAGGAGTAGAGCGGTGGCGGATCGACCCCACGTGGTAATCGTCGGAGGCGGGTTCGCGGGCCTCTATTGTGCCCGAAAGCTCCGGCGCGCCCCGGTGCGCGTCACCGTGATCGACCGCCGGAACTTCCACCTCTTTCAGCCCCTCCTCTACCAGATAGCCACCGCTTCCCTATCGCCGGCGGACATCGCGACGCCCATTCGGACGGTGCTCCGCAGACAGCGAAACGCCCAGGTCTGGATGGGCGAGGTCGTGGACGTGGACCGGGAGTCGCGCGAAGTCCGCCTGGCCGACGGGGTCTCCGTGGGATACGACTACCTTGTGCTGGCGACCGGAGCGACGCACGCCTACTTCGGCCATGACGAGTGGGCCGAGCATGCACCGGGACTGAAGACCGTCGACGATGCGATCGAGATCCGGCGACGCTTCCTGCTGGCCTTCGAGGAGGCCGAGCGCGAAGCGGATCCGGCCTCCCGTTCCCGGCAACTCACGTTCGTAATCGTGGGGGCGGGCCCTACGGGCGTCGAGCTTGCGGGAGCCATGGCCGAGATCGCCCGAAGGGTCCTACCCTCCGACTTCCGCGCCATCGACACGTCCGCCGCACGCATCCTCCTGCTGGAGGGAGCCGACCGGGTCCTTCCCCCCTACCCGCCCGAGCTTTCCCGAAAGGCGAAAAGACAACTGGAAGCCTTGGGAGTGGAGGTGCGGACGGGGGCCATGGTCACACAGGTCGCCGACGGCTTCGTCGTGGTGGGGGACGAAGAATGCATCGAGGCTGAAAACGTTTTCTGGGCGGCGGGGGTGTCCGCTTCTTCCCTGGGGGCTCGGCTCGGGGTGGAGACGGACCGGGCAGGGCGGGTGCCTGTACAACCGGACCTGTCCGTGAACGGAGATCCGAACGTCTTCGTCGTGGGCGATCTGGCCAGTGTCCGGAAGGAAGACGGCTCACCCGTGCCGGGCGTGGCACCTGCGGCGATCCAGATGGGAAAGCACGTGGCCCGCACGATCGGCCGCGACCTGGCCGGACGACCGCGGAACCCATTCCAGTATGTGGATAAGGGGGACTTGGCCACGATCGGTCGAGCTGCGGCGGTGGCCCATCTCGGACCCCTCAAGCTATCAGGCTTCGTGGCCTGGATCCTCTGGGTGGTGGTCCACATCCTCTACCTCATCGGCTTCCGCAACCGGGTCCTGGTCATGCTCCAGTGGGCGTGGGCCTACTTGACCTACCAGAGGGGCATTCGGCTGATCACCGGAGAGTCCCACGTGACGCTCCGACAAGCCCGCAGGTCGGATGGAGCGTCCGACCTGTAGTCGGGGCAGCCCACCCCTCATATGGGTTGAAGTGTCTCGTCCCTCGAACCGTTTCCGACGCTGGGGTTCCCCGGTCCCTCCCGGAAGGGGGCGGCTCCCTTCACTTGGCACGCTGCTCGCATAGTGACCCTGGACGCGGCGGCGGAAGGTTCAAACCCGTGCCCCGCGTCCGGGGATCGCCCGCCCGCTCGCCGCCTACCCTGGGGAGACGGACGACCGGACCGCGGAGCGCGAAGCCACAGTCGGGCTCGGACTAATCAGGAGGTGGTCGGTGACGAAGCAAGCACTTTCGGATCGGCAGCGGGTCCGGCGTGCGGCGACCGCGGATGGGCTGGTCGCTGGACTCCTGGGTGGCCTGACCGTCGTGGCATTTTTCCTCATTCTCGACGCGACTCAGGGTGACCCCACCCGGACCGCCACGGCCCTGGCTTCGGCCGTGCTGGGAATGGACCCCGACACGGTGGGGGCGCCCCACCTCACCCTCTTGATCGGTGTGCACCTGGCGGTGTTCTCCGTCGTCGGCTTGGGTGCCGTGTGGCTCTTCCAGCTAACGAGGGTGCCGCAGAACATGCCCGTCGGAGCGCTCTACGGGCTCGTGGTCTACACGCTGCTCTTCTATCTCGCGTTCTCCCTGTCCCATCTACCTGTTCTGGAAGTTCCGCCCTGGCCGACGGCCATGGCCGGCAACCTCTTGGCAGGCATCGTTATGGGCGCCTACCTCCACCGGGTCGGACCCCTGCACGGCCGTGGGACCCAACTGAGCCTCATGCGAGACCACCCAGTGTTGCGGGAAGGGATGGTCGGCGGGCTCCTGGCTGCCGCTGCTCTGGCCGGCTGGTTCTTGGTCGGGGACCTGATCATGGGGGAACCATTCCGGACCTCGGCCACCCTGGGGTCCATGGTCTTCCTTTCGGCGGAGGGCCCGGAAGCGGTGGTCCGGTCGGCCAACATGGTTCTGGGCTACACCGCGGTCCATGTGGCGACCTTCCTGGTTCTGGGCGTCCTGTTCGCCGGGAGCGTGACCGGACTCGAACGGGTTCCTGGATTGGTTTCCGCCATCCTACTGTTCTTCGTCCTCCTCGCCGTGGCTTTCGTAGGAATGGTGATCACGGTGGGCGTGTGGATTCTGGAGTATCTTTCGATCTGGTCCATCCTGGCGGGTCATCTGCTGGCGGCAGGGACCATCGGAGCCTACTTGTGGCGCGTGCATCCGGTGCTCCGGGAGGAGATCCGTACGGGCGTCCTGTGGCGCGAGCTATAGGAGTCGGGAGACTTCCGGCACGAAAGCTCCTGCCCCTCCAGGAAGCCCGTGCGGTTCGGCAACCGGCGCCAGTCCCCCGACCGATCGGAAGTTGGTCATCCCGATGGACGGCCGGCGGCAGGTCCGCAAGCTTGGGCGTTATGCCCACAGCGGCTTCGCTCGTCCGTCGTTCACCCTGGGTGTCGCCTCGGCAGGCGTATTGAGCGATCATGAGTAGACGTCCCCCGAAGCCATGGCACTGAATCGGCTTCCTTCTGACGACGACGAGGAACCCCTCTGATGACACGAACGACGAAAGGCACCGTTGCGACTCTGGGACTCTGGACCGTGTCGCTGCTGGTCATGCCCCTTCCGGCCCCAGCCCAGGCGGTGCAACAGATCCTCCAGGAGGCCGAGGCGGCTCACTCCGATCGTCTCCGAGGCGTTCAGAATGTCACTCTCGTGGAGGACGTGATGGGCATCGCCCAGACCACCTACCTGGAGACGGAGGTGGTGGACGGACACACACAGCTCCGCCCGCGCTTCACGATCGTTTCCGGGGCCCGGGTGGACGAAGCTCCGGGGGAGTTTTTTCCCCAGACCGCGCTTTTCCACCCTGAGCTAGCTGATCGAATCCGGCTGGAGGGCGCAGGGGAAGTGGACGGCAACGCCACCCATGTTCTCGTGGTCGAGGATTTCGAGGGAGTTCCCGGCTGGGAAGAGCTGTCGGCACCGGAAGGGGAGTTCATCCCTCAGCGCGGGGAGCTCCACCTGGACTCGAGTCTGTTGGTTCTCCGGAAGCTGACTCTCGAGGGTGACATGGTATATGACGGGGAGCGCGCCGCAACCACCACCGTCGTCCACTTCGAGGACTACCGGGAAGCGGAGGGGTTCCTCATGCCCTTCCGAACGCGAGTCGAGCTCCAATTGCCCACCTCCCTCGTCTCTGCGGAGGAGAGGGAGCAGATGCGGCAAGCCTTCCAGGAGTTGCAGCGGGAGCTGGAGGCAGCGCCCCCGGAACAACGAGAGATGATGGAGAGGATCATGGGCCCTCGGATGGAAGAAATGGCCGAAATGTTCGAGGGGGAGACGATCGAGGTCGCTCAAGAGGTCAGGGAGGTCCGAGTGAACGCAGGCCCTCCCGAAGAGCTGTAAGGGCGAAGGCCCTGTTCCGTGCGTTCGTTCGCGAAGACCGCCGAGACCGTGTAAGCGGCGTCCCGGCTGGTTGGGCTCGTCAAGGACAGGGCCTCCGTCAGCGCCCCCCCGCCATCCCCCCGCGTACGTAGCGGCCTCCGAGGGCGAAGACCACGGCCATGAGGGCGGCCAGGACCACCCCCAGGGCGGCCGCCGCGCCGAAGTCGAAGGCCCGGAGCTGAGAGAGGATCTCGATGGAGATGGGCCGGGAGCGGTGCGTGTAGAGGAGGATCGACGAAACGAACTCCCCGAGCGCCGCCACCCAGGCCAGGAGCCCGCCCGCCATCAGGCCGGGGAGAACGAGAGGAGCCGCCACCCGGCGCATCGTGGTGAGCCAGCTTGCGCCCAGGGAGTAGGCCGCCTCGTCCAGCGAGTCGTCGTACTGTCGGAACGAAGCCACGGCCGCCTGGACCACCAGAGGAATGTTCCGGATGAAGTAGGCGAGCGGGAGGATCCAGAAGGACCCCACGAGGAGGATCCGTCCGAACCAGGGTTCCTGGGCCGAGAACGTGGTAGCGAGAGCGACGGCGATCACCGTGCCGGGAAGGGCCCAGGGAAGCATGGTCAGGGTCAGGAGCCCTCCCTTTCCTCGGAATCGACCCCGCACGAGGAGGTAGGCGATGATGAAACAG
>SKSR01000241.1 GCA_007122885.1 Gemmatimonadota bacterium | reverse complement strand
CGTCCCGGGCCCTGGGCACCGGTCCGCCGGTTTCCGCTTCCCGGCTCTCGCCGGTCACCGCCCAGAGGGCCCGGATCTCCTGGAAGCGTCGCTCGTTCTCCCGAGCGGCTCGCCGCCACCGGCGGAGCTCCTTCCACTCCGCCTCGGACGCCTCCGCCCGGATCACCCGTATGATCAGCTCGTCCACTGTGGTCCGTATCGCTCTCGCTCAGAGTAGCCGCTGCCGTTTCGTCCGGTCGGGGGCCCTCGGGCCCGACTCGGCGGGTACAACAACCAGACCGGGGCGGGCCTACTATTCCCTCATAGGCTCCCGCCACCGCCCGACCGTTGCCGGACGAAAACGCTCTCCTTTGCAGGTTAAGTGTAACAACCCAGCGGAGGGGTTCTACTATTCTCAGGTCCTCCAGGCAAGTCGGGAGCCCGCGGATGGGGCCCTATCCGGCCGCCCTTCAGACGTCACTCCTCCCGTCCCGCCCCGGAATCACCCGGAGCTGCTCCCGGGAGAGGAAGGCCTCGATCTGGGGTCGAAGACGCTGACGGAGCTCGTCCAGAGCCGACGTCATCTGGTTCGCCACCGTCTGCGGTGAGATGTCCATGATCTCAGCGATCTCCCGATAGCTCCGGCCATGATAGCGGGAGAGTACGAAGACCTCCCGCCGCTTCGGGGGAAGGTCCTGGACCACCTCGTCCACCTGACTCCGGAGCTCCTCCCCCTCGGCCACTTCCAAGGGCGTGGGCACGGACTGCCGCGGCTCCCGCCGCTGCGACTCCATCCACCGGCGACGGATTCGGTGCCGTTTCCGCTCGTTGAGAGCCAGGTTCCGTACGATCCGGTAGAGGAAGCTCTGGAGCCGGTGGGTGGGCGTCCATTCGGTCCGACCCTTCCACACCTTCACTACCGCCTCCTGGACGATGTCCTCCGCCGCGTCCCGGTGTGGAACGAATTGGAGGGAGTAGGTCACCAGAGGATTCCAGTAACGCTCCAGAAGCTCGTCCAGAGCCGACGAGTCGCCGGCGTGGATCCGCTCCATGATGGAGCGGTCTCCGTCCCGCCCTCCAGGACCCCGCACTCGGGCATCCTGGCGAAGCTCCATCTCACTCATGGGAATACCGGGATGGATGGACGAAGGAAGTAGGCTGGGTTCATGACGGAAACCGGGCGAACAGCGTACAAAGTACCGTTCGTCTACAGCCTATCGGTCCGGACCCTCTGGCGCAAGCTGAGCGTCCCCCCCGTCCGGAGGCGATGCGCCCCCCTCGTCACCCCATTCCCCGCGCTGCACGACGGGCAGTTGCAGGGCCCGCTCCCGATCCAGATCCAGGGAGCCCACGTGCAGGGCCAGGGGAGACTGGACCCACTTGAAGATCGAGGAGGTGAACAGCCGGACGAACCGGTGAGCCTGCCGGGCCAGCACGGCCGGGTCCCGGTCGGGGAAGAGAGCCGCCAGGGCCCGGGCCACCTCCCCTGGAGAGAGCTTTTCGCCGGCGTAGAGGTGGAGGCAGGCATCCAGGACGGGGAAGGGCATGAGCTCGTCCTCGGCCTCCTGTTCCTCGTCCAGCTCGGGGCCCGGCGGGGTCTTCAGCGTGAGCCCGATGCCCTGAAAGCCGAAGCGTTGCTCCAGCCGCTCAAGGAGGGCCACGACCACCGTCTTGGGGACGTTGGCGATGACCGAGAGGGCCCCTTCCAGGTCGCCCCCGATGGTGGTGTACCCTACCGCCTTCTCGCTCATGTCGCTGGTCTGGAGGAAGAGCCCGCCGCTGGCGTTCGCCCAGTTCCACATCCGCCCACCCCGGATCCGCGCCTGGATGTTCTGGACGGTGATCCGGTCCAACTCCTCGCCGCCGGGGAGCATGCGTTTCGCCGCCTCCACCTCCCGGTCGTACGCCTCGTCGATGGGGTCCACGACCAGCTCCAAGCCCAACTCCTTGCAGATGGTCGCGGCGGCCTTCCGGGTGCCCGAGGTGGAGTGACGGCTGGGCATGTAGAAGGTCTTCAGAAGGTCAGCGGTTCTTCGCTCCTCGCCGTCCGGATCCTCCGGGGCCAGGTGCCGGACGGCGTTCCACGCCACCAGAAGGGTGAGGAGGGAGTCCCGTCCCCCGGAAAGGGCCACCCCCATGCACCGGAAGACGCCGGTCTTCCGGAAGTAGTCCCGGACTCCCAGACTCAGCGCCTCGAAGAGCTCGTCCAGGGCCTCCTCCCTGGGGTCCCCCACATCCCGCCCCGGCGCCGGAAGAAAGAAGCTTCCCCCTTCGGGCGCAGGGTAGGTCAGAGAGCTTCGGTCCGCCGTTTGGACCGACGCCTCCACCGGATGGACCGACGGCCCGGAGCGCCGGAACTCCTCGCAGTCCGACCGCCAGGTGGAGTTTTCCACACGGAGCCTCCGGGTCCGGTCCAGATCGGCCACACACGTGGCCGAACCTTCCCGGAACCGAGGGGCCTCCAGGAGGAGCCTCCCGTTCTGGTAGACGTAGCCTCCACCGTCGAAGACCAGAGCATCCTGCCCGCCCACCAGGTTGGCGTAGACGAGAAGTGCTTCGTTGTCCCCGGACCGGGTGGCCAGGATCTCCCTCCGGGTCCGATGGACCCCCATCCGATAGGGAGAGGCGGAGATGTTCAGAACCACCTCGGCGCCGGAGTAACACCGGCGCCGCATGGGCCCGTCCGGGGACCACACGTCCTCGCAGACCTCCACGGCCAGGGTCCCGAAATCGAAGGGGAAGACCAGGTCGCCGAGGGGAATCCCGTCCCAGTGCAGGAGGAGCCCCGCCCCCCCTCGGGAGAAGGTCCGACCCTCGTAGAAAATGTTGTAGGTGGGGAGCTTCTCCTTGGGCACGAGTCCGAGGATCCGGCCCCGGTGGACCACGGCGGCGCAGTTGTAGAGCTGCGCCCCCACGCCCACCGTGGTCCCCACCACCAGGATGGCGGCCAGCTCCCGCGTCTCGTGGGCGAACGCCCGAAGCTCCCGTGCCTGGGCCTCCACGAAGGGCCTCCACTGAACCAGGTCCTCGGGGGGATACCCACCCAAGGCCTGCTCCGGAAAGGCGGCCACGGTGACTCCCTCCCGCTCCAGCCTCCGGGCCTCGGCCGTCAACCGTTCCCGGTTGGAGCGGACGGCCCCCACCGTGGTGCTCACGCTGGCCACGCCCACCTTGACGAGCCTCATGGACCCCTCCCCGGGACCCGCCCACGACCCGGCGGCGTTCGGGCCGCAGGGCCCACGGACCCTCCATCGGCAGCGAAGGCGACGAACGTTCGGCCGCCGTTCATCCCAGCTCCTCCCTCAGGAAACGCTTGCTCGACTCGGGATCGGCCTTCCCCTGGCTCAGCCTCATCAGCTCTCCCATGAAGAAGCCCAGGAGACCCGTCCGCCCACTCCGGTAGGCCGCCACCTTGTCGGGGTGGGCGGCCAGGACCTCCTCCACCAGGGACCGGAGGGCCTCTTCGTCCGTGACCTGCGTCAGATCCAGCCGCTCCACGATCCGGTCCGGATCCCCCCCGTCCCGGACCATGACATGAAGGACCTCCTTCCCGCCCCTGCTGGAGATCACTCCGGATTCCACCAGCTTCACCAGCCGGGCCACCCTCTCAGGGGGCAAGCCCTCCACCACCTCTCCTCCTTCGTCCAGTGGGCGGAGTTCGTGGACGACCCAGTTCGCCACCGGAGCCGCCCCTCCCTTCCCCTCATAGGCCCGGAGGGCCGCCTGGAAGAACACCTCCAGCTCCGGCTCCCGGGCCAGGATCCCCGCCTCTTCCCGACCGAGGCCGAGCTCGGCCACCAGCGCGTCCGCCTTTTCCACCACATGGGGAGGAAGGTCAGGACCCGACGGAGCCGCCGGTTCCGAGTCCGTCTTCCGGTCACGGGCCTGACTCCGTTTCGCCGCCGCAGAGGAGGTGTCCCGGTCCGTTCCATCTCCCGCACCGGCCCGGGCCGCCTCCTGCTCCCTCCGACGGGCCTGGGCCTTTCCCCATCGGTCCTGGAGGGTCACGATCCGGTTGAAGACGAGACCGTCGCGGCTCGAGTCGGACGGGTCCTGCCAGAAGTAGCCCAGCCTCTCGAACTGGTACCGAATGTCGGACGGATCATTCGCCACCGAGGGCTCGATCCACGCTCCCTTTCGGACCACCAGCGACTCGGGGTTCAGGTGTCTCCGGAAGGAGTGCTCCTCGTCTCCGCCATCCGCCGGCCGGCCGACACCGGTGCCTTCCGGAGCCGGTTCGTCGGCGCCCTCCTTCCCGGCCCCGCTCCCACCCGTCCCCTCTCCCGTTCCCGCCACGCCCTCCGGGAGCTCGGGATCGGGTACCTGGAAGAGACGGTCGTAGAGCCGTACCCGACAGGGCAGGGCGTGCCGGGCGGAGACCCAATGGATCGTTCCCTTGATCTTCCTCCCATCCGGCGCCGTGCCCCCTCGGCTCCCCGGATCCACCGTGCAGCGAAGCTCCACAACGGCTCCCGCTTCGTCTCGGACCACCTCGTCACACTTGAGGATGTAGCCGTAGCGAAGCCGGACCTCCCCCCCCGGCACCAGGCGGCGGAAGCCGGGCGTGGGCTCCTCCCGGAAATCGTCCCGCTCGATGTAGAGCTCGCGTGAGAACGGGATCTTCCGGCTCCCTTCCCGGGGAACATCCCGGGGGAAGTACGGGGCGTCCAGCCAGTCCTCCTCCCCTTCCGGCCAGTTGGTCACCACCACCTTCAGGGGATCCACCACGCAGAGCACCCGGGGAACGAGCTGGTTCAGATCGTCTCGGATCACGTACTCCAACTTCCCCATGTCCACCCTGGAGTCGGCCTTGGCCACGCCGATCATCCTGCAGAACGAACGGATGGCCTCCGGGCGGACCCCCCTCCTGCGGAGGCCGGCGATGGTGGGCATTCGGGGATCGTCCCATCCATCCACGTCCCCTTCCCGTACCAAGTGCGCCAGCTTCCGTTTGCTCATGACCATGAACTCCAGGTTCAACCTGGAGAACTCATGCTGCCGGGGACGACCTCCGGGCTCCACCTTCTCGACCACCCAGTCGTAGAGCTCCCGGTTGTTCTCGAACTCCATGGTGCAGAGGGAATGGGTCACCCGCTCGATGGCGTCACCCAACGGGTGGGCGAAATCGTACATGGGGTAGACGCACCACTCGTCCCCCGTCCGGTAGTGTTCGGCGTACCGGATCCGGTAGAGAATGGGGTCCCTCATGAGCATGTTGGGCGAAGTCATGTCGATACGGGCACGGAGAACGTGCTGCCCTTCGGAGAACTCTCCGGCCCGCATCCTTCGGAAGAGGTCCAGGCTCTCCTCCGGGCTCCGGGCCCGGTAGGGACTCTCCCGCCCCGGTTCCGTCACGCTCCCCCGGCCGGCGCGGATCTCCTCTTCGCTCTGACTGTCCACGTACGCCCACCCCTCGCGGATCAACTTCTCGGCGTACTCGAAGAGCCGCTCGAAGTAGTCGGAAGCGAAGTAGAGGTGCTCCCCCCAGTCGAAGCCCAACCACTGGACATCGTCCTGGATAGCCTCCACGTACCGGAGATCCTCCTTGGTGGGGTTCGTATCGTCGAAGCGGAGGTGGCACCGTCCGCCGGGGTGCTCCTGGGCGATGCCGAAGTTCAGGACGATGGACTTGGCGTGGCCGATGTGGAGGTAGCCGTTGGGCTCCGGGGGAAAACGGGTCACGACTCGCCCGTCGTTTTTCCCGGAGGCTATGTCCCGGGCCACGATCTGGCGGATGAAATCCTTCGCCCCCCCGTCGGGAGCTTGGGCGCCCTCGCTCTCGCTCATGTCCGTCCGTTTCCAGGTTTCGGTCCAAGGGCTTGAAACCTAGGCAGCCCCGGGTGGCTCAGGAAGGAGGGAGCCGGCAAATCCCTCCCACCTCGGGGGTCTTGTGGCGCAGGACACCACGGGCTCACCTTTTCTTGATCGATCCTATTCTTGGACGGTCGTAGAAAGATGGGACGACGGTAGTTGGAGCCGTCAATCGTTATCGGAGGCCGGCCCGCGGCACCGACACGCACGAGCGTCGCCTACACGAGAGGGAGGGGCGGAAAAGGTATGCGAACGGGCTCCGAAACCCTGGGGGACCGTCCCCTGGACCGGATCTTGGGCACCCTCTCCGCCGTGAGGGTTTTGCGGGAGCTCACGCTGGCGGACGGACCCCTCACCCCACCCCAGCTCGCCGACCGCGCATCCCTCTCCAGGCCCAGCGTGCGAGATGCTCTGGGGCGACTGGGGGATGCCGGTATCGTAGCCCCCGTGACGGAAACCCGGTACACCAGTTACCGACTCGTGGAGTCCCACCCTCTGCTGGATTCGATCCGAACGACCTTTCGGGCGGAACGGGCCCGGCGCGACGCCCTCCTGGAGGCCCTGGCCGGGATGGCCCGGGACCTGGATCAGCCCCCCATCTCCCTATGGGTCCGACGGGGCGGACCGACCCAGGACAACGGGGGCTCGACAAAGGGAGAGAGTGCCGGTGGGATGGAGGTGCTGGCGCTGGTGGCCACGGATATCGAACGCATGAACCTGGAGGCTCGCCTGGGTACGCACGTCGATGAGCTGGCGGAAGCCCACGGGGTCCCTCTGAGCCTCCGACTCGTCACCGAGCGCGAGGTTCGGAACGGCCGAAGCGACGGGCTGCCCCCGGACGACGCGAGGTGCGTGTACGGAGAAACCTCCATCACACGACCCGGCAGAGATGAGCCCTCCAATCCCTGAACCCCGGCACCCATCATGGGCCCGGAGGGCGCGGATCCGGCCCCGGATTCGGGGCCCGGCCCTCCTTCTGGCGGTGGCTCTCCTTCCCGCCGGCGCCCTTGCCCAGGACGCCGGAGACGAGGAAGTCAGCCCCGACGGCATCTACACGGAAGAGCAGGCGGAGCGGGGGGCGGAGATCTACGAGGAAGAGTGTGGGGCCTGTCACTTCCACGACGAGTTCCGGGGCCCGGTCTGGGACGCCCAGTGGCGAGGCCAGCCCGTGGGCCGATTCCTGGAGAGCATCCGGACGACCATGCCGGCCGACCGACCCGGAAGCCTTTCGCGCCAGGAGTACGCCGACGTGGTGGCCTACATCCTGGAGCTGAACGACTTTCCGCCCGGGGGGACCGAGCTGCCGTCCGACCCGGACGAGCTCGCGGATATCGTGATCGACGCACGTCGTCGCTGACCCGGAGGGCGCCCCCCGCCCGGCGCGGAGGGATGCTCCCCGGGCTCCGACGCCCAGTACCCACGGAGACCGAGATGGCCAAAGCCCTCGCCCTGCGGCCCCTTTCCGTCTGCTCTCTTCTCCTGGCGGGCATGCTCACAATTCCGGCCCCGGCGACGGGCCTCGGGCTCGTGGTGAGTTCGGCCTCGGCCATCCAGGCCGGAGCCCAGGACGGAGCGTGGCCCACGATCAAGGGGGACCACGGAAGCACTCGCTACTCCGATCTCGATCAGGTGAACCGGGAGAACTTCGAAGAGCTGGAGGTGGCCTGGCGGTGGTACGCGGCCAACTTCGGTCCGGAGCCCGAGCACACCTTCCGGGCGACCCCGATCTACGCGGAGGGGAAGCTCTTTTCCGTGGCGGGGTCCCGGCGGGCGGTGGTGGCCTTGGATCCGGCCACCGGTGAGACGCTCTGGACATGGCGGATGCCCCACAACCCCCGCTGGGAAAAGTCGGTGCGGAAGAACTACGGAAAGGGAGTGGCTTACGACCGGGTGGACGGAAGAGGCGTCATCTACGTGGTCACTCCGGGCTTCTGGCTCGTGGCCCTGGAGGCGGAGACCGGCCTCCCGGTGGAGGGCTGGGGGCCCGACGGGGACGGAATCGTCGATCTGAAGCCGGACCTGGGGGTGGGTGATCCGGACCCATGGACCGGTTTCGACGAAGAGCAGGAGGGCCACATCACGAACTCCTCGCCTCCCATCGTGGTGGACGGGGTGGTGGTGGTGGGCAACTCGGGGAGACAGGGCTACTACCAGACCCGGAAAGAGGACATCCCGGGGCACATCCTGGCCTACGACGCCGCCACCGGCGACTTCCTGTGGCGGTTCCGCGTGATCCCGCAGCCGGGGGAGTACGGCCATGAGACGTGGGAGGACGGCTCGTGGGAGTACACGGGAAACGTGGGATCGTGGGCCCCCATGTCGGCCGACCCGGAGCTGGGGATCGTCTATATCCCCACCAAGCCCGGCACCAACGACTATTACGGGGGGCACCGCCCGGGAGACGGGCTCTTCGGAACCAGCGTCCTGGCCCTGGACGCCCGGACCGGTGAACGGGTGTGGCACTACCAACTCGTCCGCCATGACGTCTGGAACTACGACGTGCCCCACGCCCCCCAGCTCGTGGACATCACCGTGGACGGGGAGCGGGTCCCGGCCCTGGCCCAGATCTCGAAGCAGAGCTTCGCCTACGTCTTCGACCGGGAGACGGGGGAGCCGGTCTGGCCTTTCGAATACCGGGAAGTGCCCCAGTCCGACGTTCCGGGCGAGCAGCTGTCTCCGGTCCAGCCCTTCCCCACCCGACCGGAACCCTATGAGATGCAGGGGCTCTCTGAGGACGACCTCATCGACTTCACCCCGGAGCTCCGGGAGCAGGCCCTGCAGATCGTGAGCCAATACCGCCTCGGCCCCCTATTCAATCCGCCGTCGGTCAGGAACGCCGACGATGGCACGCTGGCCGCCATCCACTGCCCGGGAGCTTTCGGCGGGGCCAACATACCCGGGGGCTCGGCCGTGGACCCTGAGACGGGGGTCCTCTACGTGGCGTCCATCAAGGGGTGCAGCGCCCCCCAACTCATTCCGGGTACCCAAGTGGACCCGGACTCGAACATGCGGTACGTGACCCGGGGACCGGGGGGCGTCGGCGGTCCCCAAGGCCTTCCCCTCTTCAAACCTCCATGGGGAAGGATCACCGCCATCGACCTGAACACGGGGGAGCATCTCTGGTGGATCCCGAACGGGGGAACCCCGCAGGACGTGGAGGAGCACCCGGCCCTCGAGGGAATCGAGCTGGGCGATACCGGCCACCGCTCCCACGCCACGATCCTGGTGACGCCCACGCTCATGATGTACGGCGAGGGCCGCACCGGGGAACCGAACTTCCGGGCGGTGGACAAGGCCACGGGCGAGGAGCTGGCCAGGGTGGAGCTTCCGGCCCCCACCACGGCTCCGCCCATGACCTACATGCATGAAGGGAAGCAGTACATCGTCCTCCCCATCGGCGGACCGGACCACCCGGCCGAGTTCGTAGCGCTCACCCTTCCGTGAACCCGGGCCCCCTCTGTGTCCTCAGGCTCTCGGCCATTGGGGACGTGATCCAGGCGGTTCCCGCCGTGCGCGCCCTTCAGGACCGGTGGCCGGATGCCGAGGTCACCTGGATCATGGGGGGCGTGGAATCCCGCTTGGTGGGGGACCTGGACGGTGTGGAGGTGATTCCCTTCCGGAAGGGCGGGGGCCTCGGCGCCGTCCGGGGGCTGGTCGATCACTTCCGAAGCCGGCGCTTCCAGATCCTGCTGCACATGCACCCGTCCCTGCGGGCAAATATCCTGAGCCGGGCTGTACCCGCAGGGCGGAGGCTGGGCTTCGACCGAACTCGTTCCCGGGAGCTCCACGGCCTTTTCGTGAACGACCGCATCCCGGCGGCGCCGGGGGCCCACGTCCTGGAGGGCTTCTTCTCCTTCGCCAGGGCCCTGGGGGTGGAGAGCGCCCGTCTTCGCTGGGACATCCCCCTGGCAGACGAGGACCGACGGTTCGCGGAGGAACAGGTTCCGGACGAAGAACCCACCCTGATCGTGAGCCCGGCTTCCAGCCACCCGGCTCGGAACTGGACGGTGAAGGGCTACGCCCAGGTGATCCGTCGGGCGGTGGATCGGTACGGGATGCGCGTCCTGCTTTGCGGCGGGCCCTCGGAGCTGGAGCGGACCCTGGCCCGGGAAATCGAGGAGGCGGCGGGAGGAGGCGTGGTGAACCTGGTGGGCCGGGACACGCTGAAGCAGTTTCTGGCCGTCCTGGAGCGGGCGACCGTCGTGGTCTCCCCGGACTCGGGTCCTGCCCACATGGCCAGTGCCGTGGGAACCCCCGTGCTGGGCCTCTACGCGGCCACGAACCCGGCCCGGAGCGGCCCCTACCGGAGCCTGCGCTGGTGCGTGGACCGCTTCGAGGAGGCGGCCCGGAAGTATCGGGGTCGCCCGGGCTCCGAGCTCCCGTGGGCCGTGAAGATCGAGGAGCCGGGTGTCATGGAGCTGGTGGAGGAGGAAGCGGTGCTGGAGACCCTGGACCGATTGATGGAGGCCCTGGCCCAAGGGGACCCGGCGGTGGATCCCCCTAGGATCCGGGACGACGCTACCCCGCCCCTTCGTAGTCGGCGTACGACTTCTCCTCTACCAGATCCGAACCCAGCAAGAGGTTGAGCTCCTTCTTCAGCGAGGCTCGCCGGTCGTTCGTCAGGTAGACGCTTCGGGCCAATTCCACGAACCGGTCATCGAAGCGGCCCTCCCGCTCGTGATCCCGTACCGAATCCTCGATCTCCCAGAGCTCCTCGTTGACCTTCTTCAGGTCCTGGCGGAGCTCCTCCACCTGAGGGGCCGGGTCGGGGTGGGCTTCCTCCCACGCCGCCGTCAGAAGCTGCAGTTCCCGCTCCACATTCCGCCGCTTCACTGGGTCCTCGATCCGTTCCTGCTTGATCTCCAGGATGGCGATCTTGTCCAGAAGCTCTCCCACGGAGACGGGTATTCGGATCTGCATGAAGGGCCCCTTTGTTTTTGGATTCGGAGGTGCGCCAAGGCGGATGTCCATCGAACCCCTGATGGCGCGGAGGTCGGGGGTCGGTGGGAACGGAACCCGGATGTGGCGAGCCGGCTCCGCGGTACCTCAGTAGTTCACCGGGATCCGGAAGTCGAGCCGCTGGCCCGGAGAAACCGAAGTGGGATCGCTGACGAACCCGCGACCCGCCAGGAAGTCCACCTCGATCCGCAGGCTGTTGGGCCGCCAGTCCGTCTGAAAGCTCTCCTGGCTCTTGGAGCTCACGTACCCCAACCGGCGTCGGTCCCCGTTCCAGCGGAGGTAGATCCGGGCATCGTTGGCGTTGTCGTTCCGGATGTCCAGGGTGATGGAGTCGTCATCCCCGTCTCCGCCCACGTGCCAACCTCGCGTCCCGTCCGACCCCGGGAGGTTCGCGCACGCGGAAAGCGCGACGACCAAGCCGGCCAACGCGAACGTCAGGATCAGGCGCACCTTCGCGCCTCGCTTGTTGCCTGCAGGCATGGTCGGACCTCCTTCCGGGAGTTCCTCGTTCGAAGCCGGCCGTCACTCCGGCCCCCCAGCCACCCCATTCGACGTCCGCCCGTGCACTCCCCACGCCCGTGCGGGAGGCGATACCGGCTCATCAACACACTACCTCGTGAAAATATAACCCGACCCGCATCCACGGATCCCCTCGGAATTCCCTCCGAGACCCGTGTGCTTCCCGTCCCACCGAAAAGCGATTGCGGCCCAAAGGGATGCGCCGTCGAAGCCCTCCGGAGGCTTTTCGTGGCTTTCTCTCCTCCCTGGCCCACCCGCAGGAACTTCGCTCCGGAATTCCGGTTATCAGTAGCTGAGGGGTCGGCCCGCCACGGGCCCGGCCTCTGCGGGTTGGGACGACCCGTCCCCGACCCTCCTCGCCTCACCGTCCGGGTCTCTTCCCGGACACCTCCTCCCCTCCGAGGCGCGCGGGGAGCGGAAAGCCCGGTGGACCGGAGGTTCCGCCGCCGGCGGACGAACCCCCGGCGGACCATCTTCAACCTTCATCTCCATGGTTCCTCACGGTTCCCGGTGATGGGGGGAGTCCACCCGGACCCGACATCAGACGGAGCGGAGGAGCGTCGAGCATCCTCCCTCCCCCGTGCAGACCGCTTGCGGCCGGGGCCCCCCGGGCCGGACCGAAAGGACCGCCGGGAGCGCCCCCCAGAGGAGCAACAGAGCCATGGCCGGTGACGAAAGGAGCCGCTTTGAAGACTTGATCCACGACGACCGCCGAACGCGAAAGGAAAGCCGGTGGGAAGGAACCTTCCTGGAGTACCTGGACCTGGTCCGGGAGGACCCTTCCATGGCCCAGCTCGCTCACGAGCGGCTCCACCGGGTCATCGCCGAGCCGGGATACACTCACCTGGAGGATGTAGAGGATTCCAGGCTCCACCGGGTCTTCGGGGACGAGTCGGTTCGAATCTACAACTTCTTCAAGGACGAGTTCTTCGGAATCGAGAAGCCCATCGACCACATCGCCCGGTACTTCCATTCCGCCGCACGACGGGGTGAGGAGAGCCGGCAGGTGCTGTGTCTCATCGGCCCGGTGGGTGCAGGTAAGAGCTCGTTGGTGGAAAAGCTCCAGAAGGGCTTGGAGCACGCGGGCCCCAGCTACGCCATCGAGGGCTGCCCCATGGCCGAGGAGCCCCTCCACCTCCTCCCGAAGCACCTTCGACCCGAGTTCGAGGAAATGCTCGACGTGCGGATCGAGGGTGAGCTGTGCCCCCTTTGCCGCTTCCGGCTCGAGGAGGAATTCGACGGCCGCTACGAGGAAGTCCCGGTGGTCACGGTGCCCTTCTCGCGACACGGCCGGCGGGGAATCGGCGTGGTGCCCCCGGTGGACCCGAACAACCAGGACACCTCGGTGCTCATCGGCTCGGAGGACATCTCCAAGCTCGATCGATACTCGGAGGGGGACCCCCGGATCCTGGAGCTGAACGGGGCCTTCAACGTGGGCAACCGGGGCATGACGGAGTTCATCGAAGTCTTCAAGAACGAGACAGAATACCTCCACACGATCCTCACGGCCACCCAGGAGAAGTTCATTCCCGCCCCGGGGAGACACGGCACGGTCTACGTGGACACGGTGATCGTGGCCCACTCGAACGAGGCCGAGTGGCGGCGGTTCAAGGGGGACCACACGAACGAGGCCATTCTGGACCGGCTCGTGGTGGTGAAGGTGCCCTACAATCTGCGCATTTCCGAGGAGGTGAAGATCTACCAGAAGCTCCTCGATCGGTCCAGCTTCGACGCGCACATCGCGCCGCACACCCTGGAGGTGGCCTCCATCTTCGCCATCCTCAGCCGACTGGAGCCGACGAACAAGTGCGACCTCATGACCAAGCTTCGCCTCTACAACGGGGAGAAGGTGGTCGAGAAGGGGAAGACGGTGAAGCTGGACCCCAGGGAGCTCCAGGACGAAGCCCCGCGGGAAGGTATGGAGGGGATCAGCACCCGCTTCATCATGAAGGCCCTGGACAGCACCCTGGCGGACCACCCGGAAGGGATTCACCCCATCAACATCCGGGAGACACTGGTCCAGATGGTCAAGGCGGCGGACATGGCCGACGACAAGAAGAAGCACTACCTGGAGATCCTTCAGGACACGGTCCACAAGGAGTACCTGAACATCCTGGAGAAGGAGGTCACCAAGGCCTTCGTGTACTCCTTCGAGGAACAGGCCGAGTCCCTTTTCCAGAACTACCTGGACCACGCCGAAGCATACGTGAACAAGGGGAAGGTCCGGGATTCCAACACGGGCGAGGAGCTCCAGCCCGACGAGGACTTCCTCAAGTCGGTGGAGGAGCAGATTGCCATCGTGGGCTCTGCGGCCCGGAGCTTCCGCCAGGAGGTCATGGCCTACCTCTGGGCTTCCAGTCGCCGGGGCGAGAAGGTGAACTACCAGTCCTACGAGCCCCTGAAGGAGGCCATCGAGAAGCGGCTCATGAGCTCGGCCCGGGAGATGAGCCGGATCATCACCAAGGCCCGGACCCGGGACGAGGAGCAGCGGAAGAAGTACGACGACCTGATCGAGGCCCTCATCGAGCGGGGCTACAACGAAGACACGGCCGAGGTGGTCCTCCGCTACGCCGCCAACAACCTCTGGAAGGATTGAGGGGAAAGGGGGACGGCATGAGTGACACCATCTTCCGGGGCTACTCGGAATCGGACGCCCTCCGCTCGGACCGGAGCGCTGGTGACCGGCAGCGTCACCGGCAGAAGGTTCGGGAGGCGATCCGGGAGAACATCGCCGATGTGATCTCGGAGGAGGCCATCATCGGCCGGAGCGGCGACCGGATGGTGAAGGTCCCCATCCGGGGAATCCGGGAGTATCGGTTCGTCTACGGCGAGAACGAGCCCGCCGTGGGAACGGGCGACGGGGATACCGAGCCTGGCCAGGTGGTGGGGAAGGCCGGCCAGCAAGGGCAAGGGGACGGCCCGGGTCCGGCAGGAGATCGCCCCGGGACCGATTACTACGAGACCGAGGTGTCCCTGGAAGAGCTCGTGGACATCATGTTCGAAGACCTGGAGCTCCCCGAGATGGAGCGGAAGCGCCTCCGGGAGATCGAGGTGGAAACCCAGAGGCGCCGGAAGGGATTCCGGCAGGTGGGGGTTCGGGTCCACCTGGACAAGAAGCGAACGGCCAAGTCCCGGATTCGGAGGAAAGTGGCCCGCCGGGGCCGGTCCGGAGACGGGGCGCCCGAGGATCGAGGGCCGGCCGGTAGGGCGCAGGCCCCCGCACCTGACCGGCCCCGGCCCCCCCGGGACACCGATCCCGACCGAGGCGGAGCCGACGCCGGAGTGGACCAGGAGCGCTTCCCCTTCCATCCCGACGACCTGACCTACCGCCGACTGGTCCGAGACGAGGTTCCCCATTCCAACGCGGTGGTCATCTGCATCATGGACACTTCGGGGTCCATGGACACACTGAAGAAGTACCTGGCCCGAAGCTTCTTCTTCCTCCTCTACCAGTTCGTCCGGACCCGGTACCGGAACGTGGAGGTGACCTTCGTGGCCCACGACGCCCGGGCCCGGGAGGTGACCGAGGAGGAGTTCTTCTCGAAGGGGCAGGCGGGAGGCACCCTCATCTCGTCGGGCTATGAAAAGGCCCTGGAGCTGATCGAGGAGCGGTACCCCCCCGCCCTGTGGAACGTCTACGCGTTCCACTGCTCCGACGGGGACAACTGGCCCTCGGACCACGAACGGGCGCTGGAGGCGGCCCGGGAGCTCTGTCGGGCCGGCAATCTCTTCGGCTACGGGGAGATCAAGCCGCTCAACTCCCGGCACTACGGAAGCAGCATGCTGAACATCTTCGAGAAGCTCGACGAGCCCAACTTCACCACGGTGAAGGTGGAGCGGAAAGAAGACCTATGGCCGGGGTTCCGCTCGCTTCTGGCCAAGGAAGGGTGGGGCGCGGGCTCGGACACGCCGGCGGAAGTCCGTCCGGACCAGGGGTGAGGGAGACATCATGGCCACCGACTGGACGCTGGAAGAGCTGCAGAGCTGGGACGCCCGGATCCGGGAGACGGCGGAGGGCTTCGGCCTCAACCTCCGCGGGCAGGAGTTCGAGATCTGCGACCAGAACCAGATGATGGGCTACATGGCCTACACGGGCATGCCGGCCCACTACCCGCACTGGTCCTTCGGGAAGCGGTTCGAGCGGCAGAAGACCCTGCACAGCTACGGGCTCACGGGGCTTCCGTACGAAATGGTCATCAACAGCGAGCCGGCCCTCGCCTACCTGCTCAGGGACAACACCCTGTGCCAACAGATCCTGACCATCGCCCACGTTTACGGCCATAACGACTTCTTCAACAGCAACTACCACTTCCTCCAAATTCCCACCGAGGTGACGGTGAGCCGGTTCAAGCTCCGAGCCGAGCGGATCCGAAAGTACATCGAGGAGCCTTCCATCGGCCTGGAGCGGGTGGAGGAGATCCTGGACGCCGCCCACGCTCTCTCCCTGCAGATCAGCCGAAACCTGGGATCGCCGCGCCTCACCCGGGAGGAACAGGAAGAGCGGGCCTTGGAGCGGGCCCGCCCCCCCTGGGATCCCCATTCCCACATCCGGAAAACGGACGAGGTGGAGGAGGTGGATCTGAACCAGGTCCCCCTGGAGCCCGAGGAGGACCTCCTCCTTTTCATCCGGGACCACAACCCGTACCTGGAGGACTGGGAGCGGGACGTCCTCACCATCGTCCACGAACAGGCGGTCTATTTCCTCCCCCAGATCGAGACGAAGATCATGAACGAGGGGTGGGCCACCTACTGGCACCACCGGATCATGAACGCGGTCGGGCTTCCCCAGGACCTCCACATGGAGTTCCTCGTCCACCACAACCAGGTGATCCGTCGGGACCCGCACGGGATCAACCCGTACCACCTGGGCTTCATCCTCTGGCACGAGATCCGGCGGAAGGCCGCCGGTGAGGAAGGAGAGCCCGGAGCCGTGGATGTGGAGCGGGTGGCGGAGACGGGGCCGGAGCCCCTGGCGGGAGAGGAGGAGCTCTTCCAGGTCAGGGAGGCGGACCGGGACGTCTCCTTCCTCCGCCGGTTCCTGGACGAAGACCTCATGAGGGCCCTGGACCTTTACGAGTTCGAGAAGAAGGGGGAGGATCTCGTGGCCTCCCGGGTCTCGGACCCGGACGAGTGGCACCAGGTGAAGGAGACCCTCCTCAGGCAGGTGGGGATGGCCGCCGTGCCCGTGATCCGGGTCCACGACGCGGACCTGGGGCGGAGCGGCACGCTCCTCCTCCGACACGAGCACGACGGCCGGGACCTGGAGCTCCAGTACGCTCGGGAGTCCCTGAAGCACCTCCACCGGCTCTGGGGCCGGAAGGTGTTGCTGGAGACGGAAATCGACGGGAAGGAGCTCGAGCTCTCCTACGACGCCGAGGAGGGGTTCGAGCAGAAGCGCTCCAGCCAGACGGAGGGGTCCGGGGTGGGGTGAGGCCGGAAGGTGACGATCCCGGGGTCAGCCCTCCCCTCCATCCGGCGACGGCTCCTCGGGGAGTCGATTCT